>NZ_JAPWHT010000220.1:0-16694 GCF_027270795.1 Streptomyces sp. ActVer | reverse complement strand
GGCCCGCCCCGCGGCCACCGGCCGGGCGCGGCGCCAGCTGGTCATCCTGATCGTCGAGGACAACACGGACCTCGCCGCGACCTACCGCACGCTGCTGGAGCGCCAGGGGCACCACGTCACGGTCGTCCACACCGGCGCCGACGCCGTCACGGCCACCGAGGCCAACCTCTTCGACGTCGTCCTGTGCGATCTCGGGCTGCCCGACATGGACGGCTACACGGTCGCCCGTGCCGTACGGTCCCGTCCGCACGGCGCCGGGCTGCGCCTCATCGCGGTCTCCGGCTTCAGCCGGGGCACCGACCGGACGCTGGCCCAAGAGGCCGGATTCGACGCCCACCTGGCCAAGCCGCTGCCGCTCGCGGATCTGCTGGACCTGCTGGAGCGCTGATCCTGGGTGTGCCGCACCCAGGAGGCGTCCACCTGGGAAAGCGGCGGCCTGGTCGGCCCGCGCCGCCGGGGCGACCGTGGAGGCATGACCACAAGAACGAGCACGAACGACGACACGTCCCGCGCCCCGCACCCGTACGTCGGGATGTGGGTGACCGCCGACGGCCATATCCGCCAGGAACTGCTGGCCAACGGCCGTTACGACGAGGCCCGCGGCGAGCGGCAGAGCGCGTACACCGGCAGTTACACCGTGACCGGCAGCCATATCGACTACGTCGACGACATCGGTTTCACCGCCACGGGCGATGTCCGCGACGGGGTGCTCTACCACGAACACCTGGTGCTCTACCGCGAAGCGACCTGACCGGTCCCGGATCGGGCCGTTCCGGTACCGCCGTACCCCGACGGCGGTACCGGCCGGTCCCCGGGGAGTCAGGCGCGTACGGAAGAAAAGCGCAGGTCGGCGCCCTGGTGGGCGTGCGGTGGGAGCTCACTGCCGGTGTGTGATCGGTTGCGGTGAGTCGGCGGGTTTCACACGGTGGGGCCCAGATACTGCCGTCCTCGAAAGGAACCGGTATGCGCGCCCTGGTATCCCGCGGGCTCCTTCTCCCGCCCCTCGTCTGTGCCGCGCTCGTCTGCGGGCCGGTCGCTACGGCGACTGCCGCCTCCGACGTGCCCACGGGGTCCGTGGGCAGCCCCGTCGCGGTGGCCCCGCTGTCCGCCGACGTGGCCGACACGACGCTGGAGCGGATCCACGCCCTGGAGGCGGCGGATCACGGAGACGCCCTGACGCCTCTCCTGGACGCGCTCGCCCCCCTCGCCGACAGGGATCACGACCCGCTCGACGCGGACGAGGCGGCCGAGCACGGCAAGGCCGTCACGGAGGCGACCGCGTCCGTCGAGGAGCGGCTGGAGACCATGGAGGGTCCCGCCGACCTGGCCGCGGCCGATCCGGTGTCGGACGCCGTGGCGAGGCTACAGGAATCACTCGGCGGGCTGCTCTCCGCTCTGACCTCCCTCGACGTGGGAGGTGTCGTCGCCGAGGTGCCGAAGGTGCTGTCGAACGTGATCGGCGTGCTGACGGGGCTCCTCGGCGGCGGCCTGCCCGCTCTGCCGAGCGTGCCGGCGCCGACGGAGTAGTCGCACACCGGTGGGGTGCGCCGCGGTGACGCGCGCACCCCACCGGGACGACAACCGGTCGGAGTGGACGGGGTGCTTGCGGGCCCCGCCAGGATCGGCGGGGCGCGCGGGCTGTCGAAAGCGTCTCGGCGGGTACCTGTACGTCATGACCGATGTCGTGGACTCCGACGAACTCCTGCGCCGTATCCAGCGTGCTCGCGCCTGGGCCGAGCGGGAGGAGGAAACGTGGAAGGCGCGGAGCGACGACCTCAGGCGGGGCGATCCCGGCGGCTCACGCGACGCCGACGTGCGAGGACAGGCCTATGAGGCCGTACGCAAAGTGCTGGACGAGATCCTGACCCCGGGCGTGCATGCCGTGGACGGCTGAAGGAGCCGGGCGAACCGGCCCGGCCGAGGGAGCCGGGCCGGTTCGCGCTCCCGACGCTCAGTCACATGCGGGGCGTCGGCCGTCCGATCGCGTGGGCCGTTCCCGGCTCCGTGCGCGCAGGGCCTCGTCGTCGGCCTGTGCGGGAACTGCTCGTACGGTGCGCGGGACGTATGTGTCGCCCCTGAGGCGACGCAGAGGCGTCACGCGGATCCTGACCTCCGGGTGCTTGGTGGTGTTCATGGGGCAACACTGCGCCATCGGTGCCGGAGCAACCAGATCACTGTTGTGGGCAGGACCGCTGATCCTGGTACCGGAACCACCAGTCAGCGGGCGTCGGGGAACCGCAGAGTGAAGACCGACCCGGTGCCGAGTTCGCTGACGACCGTCACCGTACCGCCGTGGGCCGTGACGAGTTGACGCACGATCGACAGACCCAGGCCGCTGCCGCCGGTGCGCCGGCTGCGGGACTTCTCCGCCCGCCAGAACCGTTCGAAGACGCTGGGCAGATCCTCCGGGGCGATCCCGCTGCCGGTGTCGGCCACTTCGAAGACGATCTCGTCGTCGTGGCCGCGGGAGGAGAGCGTGATCGTACCGTCGGCCGGCGTGTGGCGAATCGCGTTGGAGACCAGGTTGCCCAGCGCCTGCCGCATCCGGACCGGATCCGCGTCGAGCCAAGGTGCGCCGTCGGAGCCGTGCGAACCACCGGAGCGGGACGAACCCTCCGAGCCCTTTGAGCCGTCCGAGCCCTTTGAGCCGGTCACGGCCGTGTGCAGCCGGACTCCCGCCGCCTCGGCCGCCACCCGGTGTGCCGCGACGACCTGTTCGAGCAGTTCGTCGGCGCGGACCGGCTCTCGGTGCAGCCTGAGCGTGCCCGCGTCGGCGGCCGCGAGGTCCTGGAGGTCGTCGATGACCCGCTGGAGGACGACCGCCTCGTCGTGCAGGGAGGCGAGCAGTTCGGGGTCGGGGTCGACCACGCCGTCGCGGGTCACCTCCAGCCAGCCGCGGATGTTGGTGAGCGGAGTGCGCAGTTCATGGGCGATGTCGGCGACCATCGCCTTGCGCTGCGCCTCCATGCGTTCACGGCGATCGGCCAGGTCGTTGAACGCGACGGCCAGGATGCCCGTCTCGTCCTGGGTGGTCACGGGTACGCGCACATGCTGCTCCGGCGGCTGCTGGGCGGCGTGCGTCAGCGCGCGCAGCGGCCGTACGAGCCGTGTGGCGACCAGCACCGTCACGGCCACCGTGAGGGCGAGGACGAGGCCGGCGACGCCCGTGACCTTGGCCTTGTTGGCGGCCGACATGTCGAAGTGCGGGACGGCGCTGTCGCCGCGGCCGAGGAACAGTTCCGCGGCCGGCGCGACGTAGGGCTCCAGTTGCTGACGCCGGGCACTGTCGACGCACTCCTGCGCCTTCTTGTCCTGGTCACGGGTGGTGTCGATGCCCGTCTCCGCTTTCCCGCCGACGTAGCGCGTGAGCATGGACCGGTCCGTGAAGTCGACCGTGGCGGCGAAGAGCGAGGGGAACTTCCCGCCGACGCGCTTCAGGCAGTCCCCGCCGTACGTGTTGAGTTGCGCCAGGGCCTTCTCCTCCGTCGCGGTCGGGGTGTTGAGCACGCCGTCGGCGCACGGCGTCGGTACCTGGCCTCCGTCCACCGTGCCCTCCTCGTCGGTGAGGACGGAGCGGCCGCTGGGCATTTGCGTGATGCGGGTCTCGACGCCGTTGTTCGAGAAGCAGGCCCGGCGCTTCTCGGCCAGCAGCCGCACGCGCTCGCGCTCGGCGCGCGGCAGCCGGAACGGGCCCACCGCGCGCGGGTCGATGCCGGTCCGCTGCGCTCCGGGCTCGGTGAAGGTGTCGGTGTGCAGGGGATCGACCGCGGCGGCGGCCCTGGGCGGCAACGCCGTGTTCCGCGTCTCGGAGTCCGCGATCGGCGTACGGTCCGGGGCCGTCAGGGCGATGCGCCGCCCGGTCCTGTCCGACAGCGTGCGGACGGTCTTCCCGACGCCGGACCAGTCGCGATGGGTGGCCGCGTATCCGCTCAACTGCCGCAGGATGTCCATGTCCTCGGTCAGTACCTGCCCCTGCTCCTCCTGGATCGCCCGGGTCGTGGTCTCCACCGCCAGCCAGGCCGTCGCCGCCACCGAGCAGATGGCGATCAGCACCGACGTGATCAGCAGCCGGACCAGCAGCCTCTTGCGCAGCGGTATCGGGCGGGTCATCAGCGGTCCCCGCTGAGCTTGTAGCCCACGCCGAAGACGGTCAGCAGCCGCACCGGTCTGCGCGGATCCGCCTCGATCTTCTTGCGCAGGTTCATGATGTGCACGTCGACCGCCCGTTCGGTCGAGGCCCGGTCGATGCCCCGGGTACGGTGCAGCAACTGCTGCCGGGAGAAGACCCGTTCCGGCTCGGCGGCCATGGCCAGGAGGATCTCGTACTCGGCCGGCGTGCAGTCCACCGGCGATCCGTCGCACACCACCTCGTGCCGTACGGGATCCACGGCGATCCCGGCGGCCCGTACGACCGGGTCCTCGCGGTGCCCGGCGGCCTGCCGTCCGCTGCGGCGCAGGACGGTGCGGATGCGGGCCATGAGTTCGCGTGGGCTGTACGGCTTGGTCATGTAGTCGTCCGCGCCGAGTTCGAGGCCGAGGAGCACGTCGTCCTCCGTGGAGCGTGCGGTGAGCATGAGGACGGGGATGTCGTCGTCCTGGCGCAGCGCCCGGCACACGCCGAAGCCGTCGATCACCGGGAGCATCAGGTCCAGGACGACGAGGTCGGGCCGACGCTGCCGGACCGCCTCCAGGGCGGCTCCGCCGTCGTGGACCACGGTGGCGGTGTGGCCCTCGCTCAGCAGGGAGCGGCGTATCAGCTCCGCCTGTTTCTCGTCGTCCTCGGCAACCATCACATGTGCGCACACGCGGCCGATGCTAAGCGCCCCGAGCCGTGGTGGGACCGCGTGTGAGGGGCTTCCCACGCCCTGACATCTTCCTCACAACCGGCTGCCAGTGCCGGTCCGGCGGCCCGGGTCAGCGTCTGAGTGCGGCCGCGTTGCCCATGACGACCACGGGATCGCGGTCGGGGTCGAGGGCGCGCAGGAGTTCCTTCATGTGGTCCTTGCGGAGGCTGACGCAGCCCTGGGTGGGGCCGTCGTGGTCGACGTGCACCCAGATGCCGCCGCCCCGGTCGGCTCCCAGGGGGCGGGTCCAGTCCGGCGGTGTGGTGCCGACTTGGCGGTTGTAGTTGATGGCGACCACGTAGTCGAACGAGCCGGCCAGGGGCTCGCCCTCGAATCCCGTGCCGCCGATGCTGAAGCCGCCGGACTGGTCGTACGGGAGGCTCGTGCCCGGGTCGGGGCGCAGGCCGCCCGCGTCCGTGAGCGTGTAGACGCCGATGGGTGAGCGGAGGTCGCCCATCCGGTGGTGGTCGGTCCAGCCCTTGAGGGCGTTGTGCGCGGGCCAGGTGGTCCCGGCCTCCCAGCCGGACTCCGTCCGCTCGTACAGCACCGCGGTGGAGGTCGACGAGTTCTTGCCCCGGCCCGTCACCACCAGGGCCTGACGCGTCTTCGCGGGCACCTTGGCCCAGGTCTTCGGGCCCAGGCCCGGCAGTTGCTGAGGCGCCACGGTCAGGGCGACTCGGGGCGCGGGGGCGGATGACGCTCCCGCACTGCCGTTCACCGATGTCGTGCCGGGCCTCTGATCCGACGTCGCCACCGCTCCTCCTCCGCAGCCGACGAGGACGAGCGAGGCGGCCAGAACGGCGACGGGGCGGCGCACGGCACCGTGTGTGGGTGTGATCATGCGTCGACCTTGACCGGTACATGTGAGGAACTCGTCAGGTCCGTTCGATCGGCGACGCAGAATCACTCGGTTGTCCTCCTGATCCCCCTTCTACGAAACATTCGTGGATGACGGCGACTGCTGTGCGGAACGTAGGCAGAGATCGACCACCCGGCAAGGGAAACAACGAGACCCATGGGGCGGGTCCGGCCATCTTGAGCCATCCAGAATCCGCGCCAGTACGGGCCGTTGACGCTGCCTGAGGTCAGCCGTAAGGTCTGCGCAGCCAATCGGAAACATGCTCGAAACTTTCGAAACGACAGAAAGGGACGACATGATCACCCGCACGTTCACAGACCCCACGGCCACCCCTCCGCCCCGGCAGTCCCGCACCCGAAGAGCCCTGGTGATCGGCATGGCGGGCCTGCTCGCCGCGGTCGGTGTCACCACTCTCGCCGGGACGGCCGAGGCCGCCGGCACGCTCGGCGACGCGGCGGCGGAGAAGGGCCGCTACTTCGGCGCCGCGGTCGCGGCCAACCACCTGGGCGAGGCCCCGTACGCCTCGACGCTCAACACGGAGTTCAACTCGGTGACTCCGGAGAACGAGATGAAGTGGGACGCGGTCGAAGGGACCCGCAACTCCTTCACCTACGGCGCCGCGGACCAGATCGTCAACCATGCCCAGAGCAGGGGCATGAAGGTCCGCGGGCACACGCTCGTGTGGCACTCCCAACTGCCCGGCTGGGTCGGCGGGCTCGCCGCCGCCGACCTCAGAACGGCGATGAACAACCACATCACCCAGGTCATGCAGCACTACAAGGGCAAGATCCACTCCTGGGACGTCGTCAACGAGGCCTTCCAGGACGGCAGCAGCGGCGCCCGGCGCAGTTCGCCCTTCCAGGACAAGCTCGGCAACGGCTTCATCGAGGAGGCGTTCCGCACCGCCCGGGCCGCCGATCCCGCGGCCAAGCTCTGCTACAACGACTACAACACTGACGGGGTCAACGCGAAGAGCAACGCCGTCTACAACCTGGTGCGGGACTTCAAGGCGCGCGGCGTGCCCATCGACTGCGTGGGCTTCCAGTCCCACTTCAACAGCGCGTCCCCGGTGCCCGGCGACTACCGCGCGAACCTGCAGCGCTTCGCCGACCTCGGTGTCGACGTACAGATCACCGAGCTCGACATCGAGGGCTCCGGTACGGCGCAGGCCAACAGCTACACCAACGTGGTCAACGCCTGCCTGGGCGTGTCCCGCTGTACGGGCATCACGGTCTGGGGTGTCACCGACAAGTACTCGTGGCGGGCCGGCGGAACTCCCCTGCTGTTCGACAACAACTACAACAAGAAGGCCGCGTACAACGCCGTGCTCACCGCGCTCGGCGGCACCGGCTCGGGCGGCGGCGGTGGAAGCGCCTCCTGCTCGGTGTCGTACAGCAGGACGGACGACTGGAGCGACCGCTACAACGGCAGGGTGACCGTGACCGCGGGCGGTTCGGCGATCAGCACCTGGACGGTGGCCGTCACGCTGACCTCCCCGCAGAAGGTCTCCACGACGTGGAACGGCACGCCGAGCTGGGACTCCGGTGGCAACGTCATGACCATGAGGCCGAACGGCAACGGCAGTCTGGCAGCCGGGGCGTCGACGAGCTTCGGGTTCACCGTCATGAAGAACGGCAACTCCTCGGCTCCCTCGGTCGGTTCCTGCACCGCGTCCTGAGAACGGGCCGCACCCTTCGGGGAGTTCGGTGGCAGCGTGTCCGGGGGCGTGGCGGTCCGTGCCGCCACGCCCCCGGACACGACGGGCGCCTCAACGGTTCCCAGTAAAGAGAGCACCAATTTTGGTATGTACCTGACCATGAACAGCCGCTAGGCTCTGCTCCGCCATGCACTGAGAGCGCTCTCACAGTTCAGCTGTTCCACCCCCACCATGCTGGAACAACGAAGGGCTACTGCCTTGAGACGCACCACAACCATGCGCACAGGCCTGTCCGCACTCCTCATCGTCGGCGCCTGGGCAACCTTCGCGGCCGGACCCGCCTCTGCAGCCGGCGCCCCCGAACCCACCCGCACCTCCGGCGCTCCGGCCTCCGCCGGTCTGCTCGACGCCATGCAGCGCGACTTCGGCCTGACGAAGACCCAGGCCGAAGCGCGGCTCGCGGCCGAGAAGACCGCGACGGCCGTCGAGTCGGACGCGCGGCGCGCGGCAGGAGCCGCGTACGGCGGTTCCTGGTTCGACGCCAAGAGCGGGAAGTTGACCGTCGCCGTGACTGCCGGCGCCTCCGACGCGGCCGTCGATTCCGTACGGAAGACCGGCGCGACCGTCCGCACCGTCAAGCACAGCGCGAAGCAGCTCGACGCGGCCAAGGCACGCATCGACAAGCTGGCCGCGCCCGAAGGTGTCAGCAACTGGTACGTCGACGCCAAGGCGAGCTCGGTCGTCGTGGCCGTCGTCGCCGCGCAGCGTGCTGACAACGATGTCCGCACGTTCCTCTCGAAGGCCCGTGCGGCAGGTCCCGTCAAGGTCGAAGAGGCCGCCGCGGCGCCGGAGACCTTCGCCGCCGGGACGGTCGGCGGCGACCCCTTCTACACCGGCAACGTCCGCTGTTCCATCGGCTTCTCGGTGCAGGGCGGCTTCGTCACCGCGGGCCACTGCGGCGGGGCGGGACAGGGCGTCAGCGGCTGGGACCGGTCCTACATAGGCAACATCCAGGGCTCCTCGTTCCCGGGCAACGACTACGCCTGGGTCAACGTGGGAAGCGGCTGGTGGACCGTACCGGTCGTACTCGGCTGGGGCACCATCTCGGACCGGCTCGTCCGCGGGTCCAACGAGGCGCCCGTCGGTTCCTCCATCTGCCGGTCGGGGTCGACGACCCACTGGCGCTGCGGCACGGTCCTCGCCAAGAACGAGACCGTCAACTACAGCCAGGGCGCGGTGTATCAGATGACCAAGACCAGCGTCTGCGCGGAACCGGGCGACTCCGGCGGTTCCTTCATCAGCGGCGACCAGGCACAGGGCGTCACCTCCGGCGGCTGGGGCAACTGCTCCGGCGGCGGTGAGACCTGGTACCAGCCGATCAACGAGATCCTCAGCCGGTACGGCCTCACGCTCCACACGGCCTGATCCGCAAGGCTCCGGGGCACGGCTCGACGGGCTCCGTCACCGGTCAGGTGGCGGAGCCCGTTGGCGCCTGCCTCTTCTCCGCCCGGCCGGTCGCCGTCCCGCTCCGACCGGCTCCAAGTGCCCCGGATTCACCACCCGTTCACCAGGGCTGCCACCCCTGTCGTTCCACCCCGCGTCCGGGCGGCCTACGCTCGGCGGCATTTCGCGGGCCCGGATCCCCGACGGGCAGCCGGGCCCCGCTGTCCGTCCTGACGGAAGGTTCCGTTACATGGTCCTCGGATCCACAGGTGTGGCGCGGAGGTTCGGCAGAAGAGCCGCCGCTCTCGCGCTGACCACCGCGCTCGCCGCCGCACTGCCCGGCCCGGTCTCCTCCGCGGCCGGCGCCCCCGACACGCCGGCCCACCCCACGGCGTACGTCGATCCGCTCATCGGCACGACGAACGGAGGCAACACCTATCCGGGTGCCACCCTCCCGTACGGCATGATCGCCTGGTCTCCGACCAGCACCCGGGGCGACCAGACGAGCACGGGCGCCGCCAACGGCTACGAGTACAACGCGACCCGGCTGCGCGGGCTGAGCCTCACCCACGTGAACGGCGCGGGCTGCAACCCGGGGGCCGCGGGCGACGTACCGATCATGCCGTTCGTCGGGGACGTCACCTCGTCGCCGTCGGCCGACACCACGGACTCCGTGTACGCCGCGAACTTCTCGCACGCCGACGAGCGGGCCGTGCCGGGCCGCTACTCCGTGGGGCTCGACTCCGGTGCCCGCGCCGACCTCGCCGTTTCCAAGCGGGCCGGCGTCGCCGACTTCACGTTCCCCGCCGACAAGCCCGCCAACCTGCTGTTCCGGGTCTCCAACTCGCTCAACGGCAGCGAGGATGCCCATGTCGAGATCGACCGGGCCAAACGCAAGGTGAGCGGGTGGGTGCTGACAGGCGCGTTCTGCGGGCGGCGCGCCAACGGCGGCGTCAACAACCGCAAGAGCTACTACCGGCTCTACTTCAGCGCCTCGTTCGACCGCGCGTTCTCGACCACGGGTACGTGGAAGGACGGCACCCTCTCCCCCGGTGCCACCTCGGGCGGAGGCGGCGAGGGCTACGCCACGGGCGCCGACCGCGCGGGCCGCGGCTCCGGCGGCTGGGTCGGCTTCGACACCAGCTCTGACAACGATGTCCGCATGCGGCTCGGGATCTCGTACGTGAGCCGCGCGGGTGCGGAGGCCAACCTCCGTCAGGAGATAGCGCCGCGGGCGAGCGTCGACCAGGTGGCCGCGGCCGGGACACGGGCCTGGGACCGCGAGCTGCGTTCCGTACGCGTCGGTGGCGGGAGTACGGCCCAGCGCACCGCCTTCTACACCGCGCTCTACCACTCGCTCATGCAGCCGAACCTGGTCAGCGACACCGACGGCCGCTATCCGGGCATGGACGGCAAGCCGCAGCGCGTCGAGCGCGGGCAGGGAGCTCAGTACAGCAACTTCTCCGGCTGGGACCAGTACCGGGCGCAGATACAGCTGCTCGCCCTGCTGAAACCGCGGATCGCCGGGGACTTCGCGCAGTCCCTCTACAACTTCGCGCGGCAGAACGGCGGCGTGTGGGACCGCTGGGTGCACATCAGCGGGCCGACCCATGTGATGACCGGCGATCCGACGGCGGCCACACTCGCCACCTTCTACGCCATGGGGGTCCGCAACTTCGACTACCGCGGCGCCTTCGACTCCCTGGCCCGCCAGGCCACCGTGCCGCATCCCGACGGGCTCTCCGACGCGGGCTGCCCAGGCCAGTGCACCGGCCAACGGCCCAACCTCGCCCAGTACTTGACCTCTCAGTACGCGGCGCAGGACGTCTGCCACTGCTGGGGCGGCGCTGCCGAGACCCTGGAGGACTCGGTCGCCGACGACGCACTGGGCCGCTGGGCGAAGCTGCTGGGCCTCGACGAACAGGCCGCCGTCTTCGCCGAGCGGGGCGGCTGGTGGCGCAACGTCTTCAACCCGGGCGCCACCGACGGCGCGGGCACCACCGGCTACATCCAGGCCCGCAACCTCGACGGTTCATGGGTCACGCCGTTCAGCCCCGGCAGCGACCGCGGGTTCGCGCAGGGCACCAGCGCCACGTACACGTGGATGGTGCCGCAGGACGTCCAGGGCCTCGCCGAGGCGATGGGCGGACGTGAGACGGCCGCGCGCCGGCTGGACGGCTTCTTCCACAAGCCCGACGGCTCCTGGTCGGTGAAGGGCGGTGACGCCCTGCGGTACGACCCGACCAACGAGCCCGGTATCCACGCCCCCTGGCTCTACAACGCGCTCGGCCAGCCGTGGAAGACCCAGGCGACGGTCCGGCAGATCCTCGACACCGTCTACGGGACCGGACCGGCCGGACTGCCCGGCAACGACGACCTCGGGACCATGTCCGCCTGGTACGTCTTCTCCGCCCTCGGCCTCTATCCGCAGACCCCGGGCAGCGGCAACCTGCTCCTCGGCGCACCGCTCTTCCCGTACGCCGTGGTCGACCGGCCCGGTGGCGGTGACATCGTCATCGACGCGCCCGCGGCCGACGCCGGTCATCCGTATGTGAGCGGAGTCCGGCTCAACGGCCGTACGCACGACCGCTCCTGGACGGATGCCCGCTTCCTGCGCGGCGGCGGCACCCTCACGTTCGGACTCTCGCCGGAGCCGGACACCGACTGGGCGACCGCGCCCGGCGGACTGCCCCGCTGACGCGCACGTTGCCCCGGGTCCGGTGGGATCCGGGGCAACGTCCGTGTGCCGGGTCAGACCTTGCGGTACCTGGCCATGGCGAACGAGAACAGCCCGAAGAGCATCAGACCGACGGCTATGAACACCAGCAGCCACGGCCCCACCGGGGTCTCGGTGAACGAGCGCAGGGTGTCGTCCATGCCCTTGGCCTTGTCCGGTTCGTACTCCACGGCGGCCCGGAGCGCGAAGCCTCCGGCGACGGCGAACACCAGACCGCGGGCCACACCGCCGCCGACGCCCGTCACGTCGACCGTCCGGCGCACCCGGTGCGACATCTCACCGAGCCTCATGTGCTTGTGGTACTTCCGGCGCGCGGCCTGCACCACCATCCACACACCCGCGCAGAGAACGCCCACGCCCGCAGCGGCCACGAGCCACTGCCCGGCGGGCAGGTCCATGGCCCGGGCGGTCGCGTCCCGGGACTTGCCGTCGCTCGATCCGCTCCCTCCGGAACCGGCGGCGAAGGAGAGCACAGTGTAGGCGACGAAGCCGTAGAACACGGCTCGTGCCGCCGACGCCAGCCTCTTCTTCGCCTTGCCGCCGTCGGGGCCCGCCGCGCCGAAGAGCGCTTCGGACAGCCGCCAGAGCGCCATACCGACAAGACCGATGCCGAGCGCCCAGAGCATGACCCCACCGAAGGGCTTCTCGGCGACCTCCTGGAGGGCGCCTCCCTGATCCGCCTGCTTCCCGCTGCCGCCGAAGGCGATCTGCAGCGCCAGCAGGCCCACCAGCAGGTAGATGACACCGCGTGCGGTGAATCCTGCCCGGGCCGCGCCCTCGATCGCCGGGGCGGCCTTTCGCTTCCCGGCCCTGCCGCCTCGCGTCAACGTACTTGCGTTCATCATTGCCTCCCGTCCCCAGGTGCCCCCGCCTGGCCGTCCGACACCCCGGCGGGCGCCGACCGTGCGGTACCTCCCGGTTTCGGAGCGAAGCAGCACGATCGAACATACGATGGGCATGCACTGGGGCGGTATCGCAGACAGGCCGCCCCGGGATGCCGACCACTCGGGGTGGGAGACGAATGGCACAGGGCACGGACGCAGCACGGACCGTCATCCTGACAGTGGACGACGACCCTGGAGTTTCCCGTGCCGTGGCCCGTGACCTGCGGCGACGCTATGGCGAGGGATACCGGATCGTGCGCGCCGAGTCCGGCGAGAGCGCCCTGGAGGCCCTGCGGGAGCTGAAGCTGCGCGGTGATCTCGTCGCGGTGATCCTGGCGGACTACCGGATGCCCCAGATGAACGGCATCGAGTTCCTGGAGCAGGCCCTGGACGTGTACCCGGGCGCGCGGCGCGTGCTGCTGACCGCCTACGCGGACACGAACGCGGCCATCGACGCGATCAACGTCGTCGACCTCGACCACTATCTGCTCAAGCCCTGGGACCCGCCCGAGGAGAAGCTCTATCCCGTCCTGGACGACCTCCTGGACGCCTGGCGGACCTCGGACCACCGGGCGGTTCCGATCACGAAGGTCGTCGGGCACCGCTGGTCGGCGCGCTCGTCGGACGTACGGGAGTTCCTGGCCCGCAACCAGGTGCCCTACCGCTGGTACTCCTCGGACGAACCGGAGGGCAAGCGGCTGCTGGCCTGCGCGGATCAGGACGGGGAGCGGCTGCCGCTCGTGATCACCGCGGACGGGGCCGTGCTGGTCGAGCCCGACGACCCGGAGCTGGCCGCCCAGGTGGGGCTGGCCACGACCCCGGCGGCGGACTTCTACGACCTCGTCGTCATCGGCGGCGGACCCGCCGGACTGGGCTCCGCCGTGTACGGGGCCTCGGAAGGGCTGCGGACCGTGCTCGTGGAGCGCTCCGCGACCGGCGGACAGGCCGGCCAGAGCTCACGGATCGAGAACTACCTGGGCTTCCCGGACGGTGTGTCCGGGGCGCAGCTCACCGACCGGGCACGGCGTCAGGCGTCGAAGTTCGGCGCCGAGATCCTCACCGCGCGCGAGGTGACCGGTCTGGAGGTCAACGGCTCCTCGCGGACCGTGCGGTTCTCGGACGGTTCCGCGATCGCCGCGCACTGCGTGATCCTGGCGACCGGCGTGTCGTACCGGCAGTTGCAGGCGCCGGGCACGGAGGACCTGACCGGGTGCGGGGTGTACTACGGGTCGGCGCTGACGGAGGCCGCCTCCTGCCAGGGACACGACGTGTACATCGTGGGCGGCGCGAACTCCGCCGGCCAGGCCGCGATGTACCTGTCCAGGGGCGCGAAGTCGGTCACCCTGCTGGTCCGCGGTTCCTCCCTGTCCTCGTCGATGTCGCACTACCTGATCGGACAGATCGAGGGTGCGCCGAACATCAGCGTCCGTACGGGGACGGTCGTCGAGGCGGCGCACGGCTCCGACCACCTGGAGCAGCTGACGCTGCGCGACATCGAGAGCGGGCACACCGAACTCGTCGACGCGCAGTGGGTGTTCGTGTTCATCGGCGCGGCCCCGCTCACCGACTGGCTGGACGGCATCGTGCTGAGGGACGAGCGCGGGTTCATCGTCACCGGACCCGACCTGGCCGTCGGCGGACAGCCGCCGCCCGACTGGGAGTTGGACCGGGCGCCGTACCACCTGGAGACCAATGTGCCCGGAGTGTTCGTGGCGGGTGACGCCCGGGCCGAGTCCGCCAAGCGTGTCGCCTCCGCCGTCGGAGAGGGAGCCATGGCCGTGATGCTCGTCCACAGGTACCTGGAGCAGTCGTGAGCGGGCAGCCGATGCCGTGCGACGCGGCGGAACTCAGCACACTGTTCCTGTTCGAGAAGCTGGACTCGGAACAGCTCGGGCGGCTGTGCAGCGAGGGCCGCGTCGAGAAGTTCGAGCCCGGTTACGTGTACGAGGAGGGCGAGCCGGCCACCTGCTTCTTCGTCCTCCTCGAAGGCACACTCGTGATGTCGCGGCGGGTCGGCGAGGACGACGTCGAGATCAGCCGCACCTCCCAGCGCGGGGTGTACGCGGGGGCCATGCAGGCCTATCTGGCCGTGCCGGACGACGCGCGGTACAAGGGCTCCCTGCGGGTCACCGAGCCCTCGCGGTTCTTCATCCTGCCCGCCGAGACCTTCGCCGCGGTCCTGCGGGAGTGGTTCCCGATGGCCGTGCATCTGCTGGAAGGGCTGTTCTTCGGCAGCCAGAACACCCAGCGGACCATCGGGCAGCGCGAGCGGCTCCTGGCGCTCGGCTCGCTGTCCGCCGGGCTGACGCACGAGCTCAACAACCCGGCAGCGGCGGCCGTACGGGCCACGTCCGCGCTGCGGGACCGGGTGGCCGGGATGCGGCACAAACTCGGCATGATCGCGACGGGCCCGTACGCGCGCGCCGCCCTGGAGACACTCGTCGAGATCCAGGAGCGCACCGCCGAACAGGTCGCCAAGGCCACACACTTGAGCCCGCTCGAAGCCTCCGACCGGGAGGACGCGCTCGCCGACTGGCTGGACGATCACGACATCGCGGGCGGCTGGCAGCTCGCGCCGACGTTCGTCCAGGCCGGTCTTGACACCGACTGGCTGGACCAGGTCGCGGCGGCCGTGGACGAGGGGACGCTCGAAGGCGCGATCAGGTGGCTCAACTACACGGTGGAGACCGAGTTGTTGATGAACGAGATCGAGGACTCCACGACCCGGGTCTCGAATCTCGTGAACGCGGCCAAGCAGTACTCCCAGCTCGACCGGGCGCCCTACCAGGTCGCCGATGTGCACGAACTGCTGGACAGCACGCTGATGATGCTCGCCGGGAAGATCGGCTCCGGCATCAGGATCGTCAAGGAGTACGACCGCGGACTGCCCAGGATCCCCGCCTACCCGGGCGAGTTGAACCAGGTGTGGACGAACCTCATCGACAACGCCGCCTCCGCGATGGGCGGCGAGGGCGTGCTGACCGTACGCACCGCGCTCGAACGGGACCAGCTGCTCGTCGAGTTCCGTGACACCGGGCCCGGGGTGCCCGAGGAGATCCGCGGCAGGATCTTCGACCCGTTCTTCACGACGAAGCCGGTCGGCGAGGGCACCGGACTCGGGCTCGACATCTCCTGGCGCATCGTCGTGAACAAGCACCACGGGCATCTGGAGGTCCACTCCGAGCCCGGCGACACCCGCTTCCAGGTGTTCCTCCCGCTCACCGCCGCCGAAACCGACGCCCCTCAGGAGGCCTCATGACCACGGACGGAATCGACCCCGGGGTCCCGCCGAGCGGTGCGGGCTGCGTCGAATGCGACGATGTGGGTGGCTGGTGGTTCCATCTGCGGCGGTGCGCCCAGTGCGGTCATGTGGGCTGTTGCGACGACTCCCCCGCCAAGCACGCCACCGCACATCACCAGACCACGGGCCATCCGATCATCCGCAGCTTCGAGCCGGGCGAGGCCTGGTTCTGGAACTTCGAGACGTCCGAGCTGTACGAGTCCGGTCCCGAGCTCGCTCCGCCGCTCGCCCACCCGGCGGACCAGCCCGCGCCCGGGCCCGCGGGACGGGTTCCGGCGAACTGGGCGGAAACCCTGCGCTGAAGTTGGTCTCCGTCATCGGGAGCAGCCCAGGGGTCGGCAAGTCCACGCTGTGCCGGGCCCTGGCCGACTGGTTGGCCGGGCTCGGCGCCTCGGTCGACCATTTCGAGGAGGCCGACATCCTCACCCGGCCCGCCTTCCGGCCCGTTGCCGAGGAGTTCGCCGGTGGGACCGGTGCCGTCCGGCCCGAGATGCTGGTCGAGTGCACTCGTGCCTACGTCGACGAGTCGCTCGCGGCGGGCAGGGACTGCCTGGTGACGGACGCGCTGCTGCCGTTCGTCCCGTCGCTCGTGGCCCGGGGCCACGACGAGAGCACCCTCGTCCAGGTCATGAAGGACCTGACCGGGGCCGTGGAACCCGCCGACGTCACCGTGGTGTACGTCCACGACGACCCGGCGACCGCACTGCGACGGGCCGTCGAGCGTGAGGGGCCGACTGGGAGGACTGGTACGTCGGGAAGCTGGCCTCTTCTCCGGGCACCAGGTCGGTCCACGATCTCCCGTCCGCCGCCGCTCATCTTCGTTTCGAGGCGGATCTGACCAGTCGGCTGCCGGCACTGACCCCGTGGCACTTACTCACCGTGGACGCGGGTACACCCGACGCACAGGAGTCCTTCGACCACACCCGGCGCCGCCTGACCGAACTGCTGAGGCTGCCGACGCGACCGTGA
>NZ_JAPWHT010000021.1:0-47771 GCF_027270795.1 Streptomyces sp. ActVer | reverse complement strand
GGTCAAACCCCAGATTCAGAGCTCCAGGCTGCCGAATTATGTCGAACCCGGGTGCTGCGGGGCGGGGGAATGGAGCGCGCGCTGAGGCTCGGACACATCACGGCCGCGTCGGCACTCAAGGTGACGGGTGACCACGGCCCCCTGCCGGAGGCCGCCCGGATCGAACGGCTCCTCGACCTCCCGGTACACGGGTGGGAGAAAGAGGCCAACGCCCGTCCCTGAAAGCCCAGTTCATAGGCGTCACCCTCCGTTGCGGAGGCCTGTGCCATGATGGTTACCGGCGAGTAATCAGTGTGCCGGGAAAAGGAGTCCATCGTGGCCCGTACGTTCACCGTGTCCCGCAGCGTCCTCATAGAGGTGCCACCGGCCGTCGCGTACGCCGCGATCAGCCGCCCTGCCCTCATGGGGCGCTGGAGCCCGGAGAACCTCGGCGCGACCGTGTCGGCGCCCGATGAATCGGCCTCACTCGGGATGACGTTCGACGGGCGCAACAAGCGTGGCGCCTTTCGCTGGGTGACTCGATGCACGGTGACGGCGGCAGAGCCGGGCAGCCGTTTCGCTTTCCGGGTCCATGCGATCGGGCTCAACCGCCCTCGCCTGAGTGCCCCGATCGCCACCTGGGAGTACCGCTTCGAGCGGGACGGCGACGGCACGCGGGTCACCGAGACCTGGACCGACGACCGACGCTCCTGGCCGGCCTTCGTGACCAATGTCTTCGACCGCGTGGCCACCGGAGGCCGCACGTTCGCGGACTTCCAGGTGCGCAACATCGACAGGACCCTGCGCAACCTGAAGCGGGAACTCGAAACGGCACCTCAGTCCTGACGGCGCGGGACAGTACCGCTTGTCATTGGTGGCTCAGCACATTGACCACCTTGCCGTTGGGGTCACGGACGAAGAACCGGCGCACTCCCCACTCCTCGTCCTGCAAGGGGTGCACGATCTCCGCGCCGCTCTCCCGCATCGCCGCATGGACCGCATCCACGTCGTCCACCTCGACACTCATGTCGGGCACGACGGGCGCGCTCTTGTCCTGGCTCATGAAGGTGACTTGAGCCGTGGGGTTGGAAGGAGAGGCGAGCGTCATGACCCAGCCCAGGTTCATGACCTCTTCGAAGCCCAGGAGGCCGTAGAAGTCCCGGCTCTCCTCCATGGCCTCTGATCGGATGTCGGGCATGACTCGGCGGATGGACATGGGCGACTCCTGCTGACGGGCGAGAGTGGACGTGCCCTGATTCTCTCCTACTGAGACGCGCGTCACATTCGGCGATGTCACATCTCGCCGGGCCGGCCCGTCGTAGAGGTGTATCCGCCAGCAACGGCAAGGAGTGCATCATGGAAGCCCGTTTGAACCTCTTCGACATCCCGCTCGCAGTCAAGTCCCTGAAGCACATCGTCACTGCGGGCAAGGTGATGGGGGAGTCGACGGTGCCGGCCGCGACCCAGGAGCTGGTGAGGCTCCGGGCCAGCCAGATCAACGGCTGCGGCTTCTGCACCGACATGCACACCAAGGACGCGGCCCACGCGGGGGAGACCTCGGTGCGTCTCAATCTGGTCGCGGCCTGGCGTGAGGCCACGGTGTTCACCGACGCCGAGCGCGCGGCCCTGGAACTGACGGAACAGGGCACCCGCATCGCCGACGCGGCCGGCGGGGTCACGGACGAGGCCTGGGCGAACGCCGCCAAGTACTACGACGAGGAGCAACTCGCCTCTCTGGTGTCGATCATCGCCATCATCAACGCCTTCAACCGCCTGAACGTCATGGTCCAGCAGCCCGCCGGGGACTACCAGCCCGGGCAGTTCGGGTAACGAGGGGCAGCCGACCGGGGCCCGTGACTGCTTCTCACGGGCCCCAAGGGGCAAGGCAGTTGCGGTGCAACAGAACGCCGGTTCTTGACCACCGATGCCGAGCCTAGACGACCCTCCAGTCGATGAGGCTCCTCGCGCAGTCGACAACGGTCTCGGCCGCCGGCCGGGGCTGCCAGCCCAGGACGTGCTTCGCCTTCTCGGTGCTGTGGCGGTTGCGGCGCCCGAGCGAGACGGTGATCGCGCGTAGCGGCCGGTCGAACAACGACGCCAAACGGACTACGAAATCGGGCAGTTGGCGCGTGGGCACCTTGGCCCCGGCCGGACCGAGCCCTGCCCGAAGCGCCTGAGCCACCTCCCGCATCCAGGTGAACTCTCCCGTGGCCAGGAACCGTTGTCCCGCGGCTTCCGGCGAGTTCATCGCGCGGATGTGGATGTCGGCGAGGTCGCGGACGTCGACGATCTCCAGCCCGATCCGTGGAGTGCCCGGCATCTTGCCTGCCACCATCCGCTCGATGATCCGGACCGAGCCGAGGTTGCGGGGGGTGAGGACCGGGCCGAACACGGCACCGGGCAGAATCGTCGTCAGCGCGGTCGAGCCCTCGTGGTCGGCGACGAAGTCCCGGGCCGCCTTCTCGGCAACCGTCTTGGACCTGCGGTAGGGGATCAACGTCGGATCGTCAGGATCGGTCCACAACGTCTCGTCGGTCACGCCCTCCTCCGTGTAGGAGGACGGGCTCGCGGCGTTCGCCGCGGACGTCATCACGACCCGCTTCACGCCGGCCGCCGCCGTCGCCGCCCGCAGCACACGCAGAGCCCCGTCCCGGGCCGGGACGACGAGCGCCTCGGCGTCGCGCGTGTTCTCGTCCCCCAGCGGGGAGGCCATGTGCAGCACATGGTCGACGCCCGCCACCGCGGCATCCCACCCCTCGTCGGAGGTGAGGTCGGCGACGGCGAAGCTCAGCCGGTCGCCCGGAGCCGTTACGGTCGACACCGCGTCGCGGACCGCCTTCTCCTTGGCGGGGCTGCGCACCGTCGTGCGGACCTCGTAGCCGCGGTCGAGCAGCCCGACGATGACCCAGTCGGCGACGTACCCCGTGCCGCCCGTGACCAGTACTGTCTCCCTCACTGCTCCTCCTCCATCGGCCGGCCGGGGAGGACGTGGTCGGTGAGGCCACGGACGGGCTCGAAGCCGTACGCATGGCCGAGCGGCTGCGCCCGGACGTCATCCTCATGGACCTGCGCATGCCACGAGTAGACGGGATCGAGGCCACCCGCCGCATCCTCAAGACCCTCCCGGCAACGCGCATCGTGATGCTCACGACCTTCGACGACGACGCCGAGGTCTACGGTGCCCTGCGCGCCGGGGCAGTTGGCTATCTGCTGAAGGACGGCGAGCCCGACGCGATGCTCTCCGCCGTACGGCGAGCCGCGCAGGGCGAATCCCTACTCGCTCCCGCGGTCATGGCGCGCGTCGTCCGGCGCGCCGTCCAGTCACACCACCAGGACGTCACCGGCGACGCGGCCGACCCGGAGATTCTGGCAACCCTCACGCCCCGCGAACGAGACGTACTCGCCCTCGTCGGCGTCGGGCAGTCCAATGCGGAGATCGCCGAGACCCTCCACCTCGGCGTGACCACGGTCAAGACCCACGTCGCCTCCGTCACGGACAAACTGCGACTGCGCAACCGTGTCCAGGCCGCGGTCGTGGCCCACCGACTGGGCCTGGTCGACGACGACTTCCGTCTTGCCGAGGGCCTCGAATAGCAGTCCGTGGCACTCCGGGCGGTCGGCCGTAACGCGCGCTACGCGATCGAGCGCACTGCCGCCTCGGTGAGGGTGGTCGCGGTCCGTACGGCACTGGCGATGGCCTCGTCGGGGGCAAGGCCGCACAGATCGGTGAGCGTGAAGAACGCCTCGGCGCTCACGACCACCGCGAGGTCCCGCTTGAGCTGGGCGAAGGCGTCCGGGTCCGTCGCGCCGAGTGTGCCCTCCAGCGGGAGGAGCGCATGGTCGATGAGCCCGAAGCGGATCCCCGGACGCGTGGTCACCGTCTCGGGCCGGGTGATGGTGGCGGCGATCATCGCGCGGACCGAGCCCTGGCGCGTGTGGATGCCGCGCAGCAGGAACTCGCAAGCGAAAGCGACGCGTTCGACGGGGTCTGAGGAGTCCGCGACCGGTGCGAGCGCCTCGGCGGGGGGCGGCCAGACCCCGGCGAGGGCCTCGCTGATCAGCGAGGGGAGATCGGGAAAGTACCGGTAGGCGGTCGCCTCGGACACCAGGGCCGCCCGAGCGATCGCGGGCATGGTCACCTCGGCGCCCGTGCCGATGAGTTCCCGGGCGGCCGCCACGATCGCCATCCGTGTGCGCTGCTTCTGGTTGGTGCGGCCGGTACCCGCCTGCGCCGTCATCGTGGGGCTCCTCCTGTTGACTCACGCGCATCTTAGCAGTTGACACTCGTTATGAGAGTTCACTTGCATAACGAGACTCGACGTCTCTACTCTCATGAGAGTCAACTCTCACGAAGGATTCGCGCAGGAGGAACCATGAGCACGGTTTCGGTGGTCGGCCCGGACGACGGCGAGACGATCCAGCTGGGCCCCACACGGATACGCCTCCTCGAGGACGGCGCCACCACCGGGCACCGCCTCGGAATCGGGGAGATCACCCTCGCCCCGCACACCCAGGGCCCGCCGCAGCACCGCCACGCCCAGCACGACGAGGGCTTCTACGTCGTCTCCGGCACCGTGCACTTCACCATCGGGGAGACGACCCACGTCGCCCCGGCCGGCACGCTCGCCATGATCCCGCCCGGCGCCCCGCACACCTTCGCCAACCTCGGCGACGCACCCGCGGTGATGATCAACACCTTCACGCCCGACCTGTACGTCCAGTACTTCCGCGACCTGCGGAACATGATCGCCGGAGGCCGGGAGCTGACCCCGGAGTCGACGGTCGAGGTGATGAGCCGCTACGCCACCGTACCCGCAACCGACTTCGCGTCACGGCGCCCCATCTTCCTTCCTGCACCGCGCACTTGAGGAGCACCGAATGACTCGCACCACCCACACCCTCACACTCGACCAGGGCACCCTCGACGTCGCCGTCGAACTCCACGGACAGCAGGGGAGCCCCTTTCTGCTCCTGCACGGAGGCGGTGGCCCGCAGACCGTCACGCCGTTCGCCGGACTCCTGGCCGAGCAGCGGCCGGCCAGGGTGTTGACCCCAGTCCACCCCGGCTTCGACGGCACCGACCGCCCCGACTGGCTGGCCGACGTCACGACCCTGGCCCAGGTCTACGCACGGCTGCTCGACGCACTCGACCTGCGGGACGTCGCCGTCGTCGGCAACTCGATCGGCGGCTGGATCGCCGCCGAGCTGGCGGCCCTGGGCGGCGACCGGATCAGCAGCGTCACCCTCGTCAACGCCGTCGGCATCCAGGTTCCCGGCCACCCGATAGCCGACACCTTCTCCCTGACACCCGTCGAACTGTCCCGCCTCTCCTTCCACGACCCCTCGAAGTTCCGCTTCGACCCCAGCACTCTGACCGAGGCGCAGCGCACGGTGATGGCCGCCAACCGGGCCACCCTGCAGGTCTATTCGGGCCCGCACGCCATGGCCGACCCCACCCTGACCGACCGCCTGGCCAAGGTCACCCACCCCACCCTGGTCGCGTGGGGTCCGAGCGACCAGGTCGTGGACGCCGACTACGGACGCGCGTACGCACAGGCCATCCCCGACGCGGAGTTCCGCCTGCTGGAGGGCACCGGCCACATGCCCCAGGCCGAGACGCCCGAGCAACTCCTGCCGGTGCTCTGGGACTTCGCCGACGATCACGCCACCGACCGGCCGCAGCACTGACTGTCGGAAGGGGAACCCGCCGCGGCTTCCAGGCGTAGCGGGGGAGTCAGGGCGCCGTTCGACCACCGATGCCCCCGAGCGGCACTACCGCGCCTGGAAGGCCGCCCAGACCGACGGCTGAGACTCCGGCAGAACACACCTCGCAGGTCGGCACGTGGCGCCCGTCCCGCTCGACGGTCGCGGTGAGGTAGCGGGTCATCCAGAGGGTGGCGGCGTGGGGGACCGGACCGAGAGCGCGGAGCTGGTCCTCCTCGGCGGGTGACGGGTGACAGCCCCGATCTGCCAGCCAGCGGCGTACAGGAGCAGGGTGACCGCGAAGGCGGCGCCCGCTCTCGTGGCGACTCCGGTCAGCACGCCTTCGGCGAGGGTGCCCCAGGGAGCCCGGACTGTCCTGGAGGGGTACGTGGTCTCGCTGGCGCCGTCTCCCAAGTCGACGGTGTCGGGGCGGCTGTAGTCCACTTCGGTCACATGGCGGTAGGCGTTGAAGTCGGCGCGGGCATGCACAGCGCCGCCCAGCACGGGGGACAGGACCAGCAGACCCACCACGCTCCACCGCATGACAGGACCCAGACGGGCCACGGTGCCGCCCTGAGTGCGCAGTCGGCCGCGCCGCCGCCAAAGATGTCGGCCGACGACCACAAGACCGAAGACGGTACTCACGTACTGCAACAGCCGAGCGACCGTCAGTCCCCCCAGGGCCGAAGCTTGTAGCGCCCCGACGTGCGTGACCAGGAAGCCGTCGCCGTGCGTGAAGGAGTCCCACGCCAAGTGGGAGGCGATGCCGATCAGTGCGGAGATCAGCAACCACATCAAGTACCGGGCCTTGGCCCGCAGGCCCGGCTCCCGCTCGGGTTCCGGAAGGCCGAGGCCGGACGGCAGCAGGGCGGTGACCGGCGCGCGCAGCATCCGGTAGACGGCGACCAAGCCGACGGCAGGGGGCAGGTTGACCAACAGGCCCGCATCGAACGAGTGGGTCTCCGTGGCGTTGAGGAGCGGCCCGTACCAGTCCTGGGAGCTCGTCTCCGATACGCCGATGCGGGCGAGGAAGTACGGGACGTCGGGCGCCACGGAACCCGCGACCAGAGCAGCCGGAACGAACGGTCGGCGCGTCAGCGGCAGTACGGCGGCGGGATGAGACACGGTGAACGGCAATTCGATTGTCTTCTGTCTTCTCTGGCCCGGAGGGACTTCCGAAGGAACTCACGAATAGAACACCGGGGAGAGTATTCACTTCAACGGACTATCGCAAGCGTGGGTGAACCGTCGGCGGCCGTCGGCCTGAGCGATGCGGCTGTGTCAGCGCCGGCGGCGAACCACCTGGAAGCACGCGGTGAGCGCCGCCGTGATGGGCAGCAGGAGGAACAGTCCCAGTACGGGCCGGACTTCGAGCCAGGCATCCGTATAGGCGTGGGCGACCAGAGGCGAAGAGGCCACCGCCATCGCACCGAGCTCACGCAGACCGGAGGAACGCGCGCGCAGAGCGAGGACGGCCCCTGTGAGAGCGAGTACGAGCATCGGCCAGGCGCCATAGTCCGTCGTCACGCCGAAGGCTCCGGTGTCCACGACCACGACGGGAAACCATGCCGCGGCCGCCATCACTCCGGCTGCCGTGGACAGTTGCTTGTCACCGCGTCGGTCAGGAGGGCAGGTGAGCACCGCGGCGGCCGTCAGCAGGGCCGCGGTGACAGGAGCGACCGCACTCTCGCCGGGCGAAGGCGTGGCGACAACCCACTGCACGGCCATCCCCAGCAAGCCGCACACGGTCAGACCCGCACCCGGCAGCCACCGCCCGGTCAAGGCGATGACCGCGCCGAGGCACACCAGCAGTGAGAGCAGCAAGTACAGGGCTCGCGCGCCATCCATCGTGGAGAGCTGGATCCACATCGGGGCGGGCGAGCGAACGAGTCCCGCGTACCAGCGCGTCAGGTGAAGCCCGCTGTCCACCGCACCGGCCGCCAGGGCGAACGGGGCAGCCAGGGCGAAGAAGCGTCCCGCGGGCGACGCCGAGTCGAGGCCCAGTCGAACCCGTACGGCGTGCGCGGCCAGGTCGGCGTCCGCACGCAGCCGGGCCGCGCGCGGCATGTCCGCCGTCATCTCCCGGTGCACATCGACGATTTCCTGCCCGTACGCGGCCCGGTACGCGGCCGGATACAGACGGAGCAGGGGATCGGTCACGTCAGGGCCGCCGCCCCGCCGGTGCCCAGACGTCGCCTGACCTCCCGGGCGGTGGCGGCCAGCCTCTCGGCCTCGGCCTCCAGCCGCTCCCGTCCGGCGGGAGCGAGGGCGAAGATCCGGCGCGCCCGGCCGCCCACCACCTCCTCACGCTCCACCTGGATCAAACCCTCCGCCAACAGCCGGTCCAGCGCCCCGTACAGCGCCCCGGTACGCGGCACCACCCGGCCGTCGGTGATGGCTTTGACCTCCTGGGCGACGGCATATCCGTGCCGAGGCGCATCCGCCAGCGCCGTCAGCAGCAGCAGAGCCAGCTCCTGCATTCCTCGTTCACTCACACCAGCAGAGTATTCCGTCCGACTGACCTTCTTAAGGGCCAGGGCGAGGTCACTCGACCGTCGTCCGCAGGTACGCACCGAGGCGGGCGATGGCCGCGGGGTTCCGGGGGCTCTCGACGAGGTCGACGTAGTCGAGGACGAAGATCCGCCGGTGCTTGACGGCGGAGACGTTGCGCAGCGGGGCGTAGGAGAGCAGGAACTTCTTCTTCTGCTCGGCGCTCACGTCCCCGTAGTTGCAGATCACGATGACATCCGGGTCGCGCTCCACGACGCTCTCCCAGCCGACGGTGGTCCAGGAGTCGGCGATGTCGTGCATGACGTTGACCCCGCCTGCCTCGCTGATGACCTGCTCGGGGGCGGCGTAACGGCCGGACGTGAAGGGCTGGTCCTGCCCGCTGTCGTAGAGGAAGACCTTGGGCCGCTCGGCGCCCTCGGGGGCCTTCGCCCGGACGTCGGCGATCTGCTTCTTGAAGTCGGCGATGAGCGCGGCCGCGCGCTTCTCGACGCCGAACAGCTTTCCGAGGTTGGTGAGGTCGGCGTACAGGGCGTCCAGGGGTGGCATGAGGCCGCGCGAGGTCTTCGTGCGGCCGTTGCGGCAGGACTCGGTGAGGATGTACGAGGGAATGCCGAGCTTCTTCAGCGCCTCGGGGGTGAAGCCGCTGTCGTCGCGGAAGCCGTAGTTCCAGCCGGCGAAGACGAGGTCGGCGCGGGCGTCGAGGACGTTCTCCTTGGTGAGTTGGTCCTTCGACAGCCACTTCACCTTGTCGTAGCCGTCCTTCCAGGGCACGCCGCTGAGATCGCCCTTGTCGTCGGGCATGGCGAACCCGGCCATACGGTCCTCAAGGCCGAGCGCGAACATCAGCTCCGTGATCCCTACGTCGTTCGTGACCACCCGCTCCGGGACCTTGTCGTACGTCGCCTTCCGGCCGCAGTTGGTCAGGCTGACCGACGAGGACTTCGCGTTGTCGGACGACTCGACACTGGCGCCGCAACCGGCGGTCGTGACAGTCGCGGCGAGGCAGAGGGCAGCGGCGAGGAACTTGCGCATGGGGATCCTTACGAGGTGGTGAGCGGGATCCGGTCGAAGAGGAGCTGTACGGCGCCGGTCTCCGGATGCCGTACGGGATGCGCGCGGACCCCGAACACCCCGGCCAGCAGGTCGGGTTGGAGCACGTCGTGCGGCGGTCCCGAGGTGACGATTCGGCCGCCGTCGATGACGTACAGGAGATCGCGCGGCGGCCAGGTTGAGGTCGTGCAGGGCGGCCAGCACGGTCAGGCCGCTGGCCCTGACCAGCGAGAGCACGTCCAACTGGTGCGCGATGTCGAGGTGGTTGGTGGGTTCGTCGAGCACGAGCACCCTGGGTTGCTGGGCGAGGGCGCGGGCGATGAGGACGCGCTGCTTCTCACCGCCGGACAGCGCGAGGAACCCGTGGTCGGCTAGGTGTGTGACACCCGTGCGGGCCATGGCGTCCGCGCACACGGAGCGGTCCCCGGCGGCCGTACGGTCCCGGTGCGGCAGCCGGCCCATGTCGACCACCTCGGCGACGGTGAAGTCGAACTCGGCCGACGACTCCTGCGGCAGTGCGGCCAGCACCCGGGCGGCGGCCCGGGGCGACATGGCGTGCACGTCGTCCCCGTCGAGCCGTATGCTGCCCGCCGCCGGGAGCATCCGCACGACATGCGGCACCATCAGTCCGACGAACCCGATGGCCCCGCTGACCGCGACCACGGTCCCGGTCACAGCCGCGCTGACAAGGAACAACTCCCGGCGCAGCCGCGCCGGTTGGACACCGAGCGCGGCCGAGGTCTCGTCACCCATGGCAAGCGCGTTGAGCGCCTCGGCGCGCCACCGCAGCCACGCCCACCCGGCCGCCACGGTCACGGCGGCGAGCGGCACCTGCGCCCACGTCGCGCCGCCCAGGCTCCCCAGCAGCCACATCATCGCCGACCGGGCCGCCTCGCCCCGGGCCGCGCCGAACACCATCACGGTCGTGACGGCCTCGAAGCCGTACGCCAGAGCCGTCCCCGTCAGGATCAGCCGCAGCGGCGTCAGCCCGTGCGCCGACCGGGCCACGGAGTACACGAGGACCATCGCCGCGAGAGCAGATACGAACGTCGACAGCGACAGCGCCCAAACCCCCAGCCCCGCGAAGGCGCCGAGCAGGATCACGGCGTTGGCGCCCACGGCGGCGCCCGAGGAGATACCCAGCACGAACGGATCGGCGAGCGCGTTGCGCACCATGGCCTGCACCGCCACACCGACGGCCGCGAGCCCCGCTCCGACGACAGCGCCGAGCACGACACGCGGCAGACGGATCTCCCAGACGATGGTGTACGCGGCGACATCCCCGGTATGCACAGTCCTGCCGGTGAACCCGGCCCACAGAAACCGGTTCACGTCGGCCCAGCCGACCCCTGCGGCCCCGAGAGCCACCCCGCACACGATCGACACGAGGAGCAGCAGCCCGAGCCCAACGGCCAACGGCACGACGGATATGCGGCTCGGGCTCGGGATCGGACTTCGGCGCACGGTCGGGGCGGTCCTTCATCTGAGGCCGCCTGAACGTCAAGAAAGGAGGCAGCCCGTACGACACGCAGGCCGTGCGGTCCCCTCTCGCAGTCCACGGCGAGCAGTCAACGGGTCGCACCACCTACGGGCGATCGGGCTCACGCGACGAATCATGGGTTCGCCACGCACACCGTTGCGGGTCAGCGCCGGACTCTCACCGGACTTCCCTCACAGGCAGCGACGGGAGCGTAGCAAACCGGGGAAATGGCGGATGGGCTGGGTCACTTGACGTCGCAGTCAGCGACTGGATACTGGCGGAGGTTCCGACAGCAGTACGCCCGATCGACATCTCGAACAATGCTTGAAATGTCGGCCACGGCGTGGACTGTTCAAGCCGTCATCTCCGCACCCGACAGCCCAACCTCCACATCCCCCCCACACACAGGAGTCATTCTCCATGAGCCCACGACACACCCCGGAGCCCACTGAGCGAGCGACCATGCCCTGGCGAAGGAAGGTGGCCATAGCCGCGCTGACGGGAGCCTTACTGGTCGGGCCCGGCGTCGCGCAGGCCGCACCCCAGGCCGCCCCGGTCCCCAAGGAACAGGTGGCGGCGGCCACCATCACCTGGACCCTCGAACGGGCCGCCAACCCCACGCAGGACCAGCAGACGGCGTACAACCTCATCACGACGGCCATGAACGCCGCGGTGACCCGGTACAACAACGTGAGCGACCTCGGCAAGACCATCACCGTCCGCTACGACCCGGGCGTGCCGACGGCCGACGGCAACATCAACGGAACGATCCGCTTCGGCAACCGCGGCTACATGACCGAGCGGACCGCGCTGCACGAGATCGCCCACACCATCGGCGTGGGCACGAGCTCCGGCTGGTCCTCCCTCGGAGGCAGCGGTACCTGGCGCGGAGCGCAGGCCACGGCCCTCGTCAAGCAGTTCGACGGTTCGGGTGCCACGCTGTCCACCGGCGGCGGCCACTTCTGGCCCTACGGCCTGAACTATGAGAACGAGTTCTCCAGCACGGCGGCCAATCGCCACGTCCAGATCGTCGCCGCCATGGTCCGCGACGGCCTTTAACCCGGACCCTGCTGGAGGGGTGGCCACTTTCGCCGGTCCGCCGCGCGGCCCACGCACCCCTCCAGCTCGGCCGGTTGGTGTAGTAGGAAGGGTCCACATGCCCTGACGCACGACCCGCACCCGCTTCACCACCAACCCCCACGCGCCCGCATCGAGGACTCCTGAATGAACGACGTGTCGGCTTCCCACCGTCTCGTGGCCGGCGCGCCGGACTCCCCTGTGATCCTGCACGTCCCGCACTCCTCGCGGGTGATCCCGCCGGACGTGCGGAGCGGCATCGTGCTCGAAGATGCCGCCCTGGAACGGGAGTTGGACCACATCACCGACTCGCACACCGCCCGGATCGCGGCGACGGCTGCCGAACGCTGCGCCGTGGGGCCCTGGCAGTTCGTCAACCAGTTGTCCCGGCTGGTCGTCGACCCCGAACGGTTCCCGGACAAGCGTGAGGAGATGCTGGCCGTCGGGATGGGCGCGGTCTACACCCGGACAACGCACCGGGAGGACCTCCGCCCGGCCGACCACAACGGACAGCAGCTCGTCGAGCGCTACTTTCGCCCTTACGCGGCCGCTGTCACTGACGCCGTGACACAGCGGCTGGAAGCAGTCGGACGAGCCGTGATCATCGACGTCCACTCCTACCCGACCGAGCGCCTGCCCTACGAACTGCACGGTGACGGCCCCCGCCCGTTCATCTGCCTGGGCCGGGACGCCTTCCACACCCCGGCCGACCTGCTGGCCCACGCCGAGAAGGCGTTCGCGGGCTTCGGCGGCACAGGCATCAACACCCCCTTCGAGGGGACGTACGTCCCGCTGAAGTACTACGGGAACGACCCCCGGGTCAGCGCCCTGATGATCGAGATCCGGCGGGACGTCTACATGACCGAGCCGGGCGGCCCGGCGGGCCCCGGCCTCGACGCCCTCGCGAACGCGCTCGCCGACCTGGTCGGCATGGCGAGTACGGCAGGCGCAATCCGAGCCTGAGAACGCTCCGTGAATCCGCCAGGAACGGGCCGGTTCCACGTCGCGTCCGCCATGGCTCGCCGCTGTCGCCTCCGCCCGCCGGGCCACTGCTCACGGCACAGTGGATCCATGAACGCAGACGACAGAAACATTCTGGCCGGGGCACGTGTGGCGACGAGGCTTCCGGCCCAGGACCTGGACCGGGCACGGCGTTTCTATTCCGAGCAACTGGGTCTGGAGCCCGTCGACGAGCGGCCCGGTGGGCTGTTGTATCGGTGTGGAGGCGTCGATTTCGTCGTGTTCCAATCGACGGGAGCCTCGCCCGGGACCTTCACGCAGATGGCGTTGGAGGTCGACGACATCGAGACAGTCGTGTCGGAACTCAAGCGGCGTGGCGTGGTGTTCGAGGAGGTCGACGCTCCTGGATTCCGCACCAGGAACGGCATCGCCGAGATCGAGGGGAACTACCCGAGCAAGGTCGCACGGGGCGAACGCGGCGCCTGGTTCCGTGACAGCGAGGGAAACCTGCTGGGCATTGGCGAGTTGGTCTTCTGAGCGGGGGTGGGATCAGAAGCGGCCCTTGACCGACGAGTACAGGGTTTCCACGCTGCGCCGGGTGTCGTCACCCCCGCCGATGAAGCTGGTACGGGGGTTGAGACGGAACGTGCTGCCGTCCGCGCGGCGTATGCGGACGTACGTGTTGCCGGTGTAGGCGCCGTTCATGTGCAGCTCATTGGGTCTGTTGCCCAGGGCCACCTCGTCGAGCGGATCCGCCCACAGGAGCCCCTTGTCGCTGACCGACCAGTAGGCGCTCTTGACCAGAAGCACCCGACGGTCGGTCACCCCGAGGACGGCACGCCGGAAACCGGCACCGAGGTACCCGGACAGCGCCACCTTCAATGTCTCCTTTCGTAGATGGGGGTGCAGGGCTCGCTTCAGCTCGGACTCGATCATGAGGACCCTCCTTGGCCGGTGCGTGCAGACCTGGCTCGGTGTCGCGGGCGAGTGCGTACATCCTCGTCGGTGTCCGCACCGCCGGTGCACCCACAGATGATGCCCGCGTGACCGCCCGCGAGTCACGCTTTGAGTCCCAACTGATCCTGATGGAGCCCGAGTTGGTCTGGCGTCGTCGGTAGGGCGACCAACGTGCCGCCCGGCGGTCCGGTCGGCCGCTGGTGCGAGTTCTCGCGCCCGGGAGCGGTCCCGGGCGTCGTACGCCACCATGATCTCGCCCAGAACAGCCATCGGTCCTGACCAGGGAGCGGAGCCCATGCGCCAGATGCTTTCCACCCGATGCCCAGGCGTCCTTGTCGCACTCCTCACCCCTGGTGTGGCACTACTGCCGGCAGGGTGCGGGAGCGACGGTGCGGACAAGACCGCCCAGGAGCGATCGGGCGCGCCCCGGACGTCGGCGACGGCAGCCACTCAGTCGCCGGATGCGGATGTCACGCCCGACGAGAGTCCGAGCGCTTCGTCTCGCCCCACTGATGACAGTCTTCCGACGGCCCCTCCTCCCACGGATGCGAGCGCCCAGGTGGACGAGGCGTTTCGCGCGGCAGGCGTCGTCGCGCTCCAAGGCAACCTGCGCTACATCGACCCCGCACTGGGCGCACCCGGGGACATCGCCAAGGCCGATGCGCAGTGCGCCGACCTCCAGCGAAACGTCGCCAACCCGGACCAGGTCGCTGCCCGGCGCTTCAGCACCGGGAACCACAAGGTGACCACGGCTGACGGCAAGCGGATCAACACGCTGTTGTGCAACACGTACTGCGGCTGAAGCGCGTTGTCGCCGCCGTCAATGACTGGCCCTGAGTCCGGAGCCCAACGACCCCGGTCCGCGGGTCAGTATCCGATGGCCTCTCGGAGGAGCAGCACGGTGCCGCGCCCCGGGCGGGTCTCCGCGTTGAGGATGAGCAGGCGGTTGACGGTGCTGGGCATCCCGTACACCGCCTGGGCGCGGGCGTTCTCCAGCGGGAGGGCGTGCTCCTCGACGCGGCGCAGCGCTGTGCTCAGGTCGGGCACCACCTTCTGCGCGCCGACGATCCAGACCGCGTTGGCGGCGCCGCCCGCGTTGGCGGGGAGCTGGCTGCCGCTGCCCGAGGCAAGAACGAGCGAGCCGGTCTCGGTGACCGCGGCGACGCTGTTCACGACGAAGTCGGGGCCGGTGACCAGCCTTCGGATCTCGTCGGCGCCGGTGGCACGGTCGATGGCCAGGACGCGCGGCCTGATGGCGTCGTACCGGCCGCCGGAGTTGATGTCCTCGTCGATGCCGGACAGCCGGAGGGTCTCGCTGGCTCCGGTGAGCACGCTGGCGCCCTCGGGTACCAGGTCCTTGATGCGGGAGCGCGCGGCCTCGGCGTCGTCGAGGATCTCGGCGGCGAAGCCTCCCGCCCGCAGCGCGGCTGCTGCCCGCTCCAGTCGTTCGGCCGATGCCGGGTCGGCGAAGGACACGTCCGGAGCCGGGGCGGCCGTGTCGTCTGCCGGGTTGGTCCCGGAGCTCTGCTCCGCGCGGGGCGCCGTACCCGCCAGCGGGGAGGTGTCGAGGTACCTGACCTCGTACACCCGCTCGGTGAACTTCCAGCCCTCCGGGGTGCGTTGATAGCGGTCGTGGTAGACGGCGTAGTTCAGACCCTGCCGTCCGTCGAGGGTGCGCGCGAGTTCCTGGATGTAGGCGCGGCCGGTCGCGGTGTCGCCGTCGAGCAGGATCGTGCCGGGGTGTGTGTTCTGTACGAAGAAGTCCCACAGGCTCTGCAGCCGCTCGCCCCCGGCCCGGATCTCCTCCCGGCCGATCTGCTCGGCGGGGATGTTGGGCATGCGCAGGGCACCGTCCGGTGTGAACAGCGACGCCAGGCGGGGTCGGTCGCGCATCATCACCGCGTCGGTGAACTCGCCGCGCAGTGCCTCTGTCTCGACGCGGTCCGCGATGGCCTGGAAGTCGTTCATGGGAATCACCTCTCGGTCCTGTTGTCGTCCTCACCGGTACGACAACGCAGCCCTGCGGAATGTGAGGTGGCGCGGCGGCCTCACATTCCGGCGAGCTGTCCTGTCGTATCGGGTAGAGGCACAGAACCGAGTGAGGGAGACGGCCGGACCATGACGAGCAGAGCCGAGCCCGGCGACGACCAGAGCGATCCGGGCCTCAGCGCGATCATGAGCGAGCGGCGCCACTTGATCAACCTCGGCTATCGACTCCTCGGGTCCCTTGCCGACGCCGAGGACGTCGTGCAGGAGACCTACGCCCGCTGGTACGCCATGTCCGCACGGGAGCGGCAGGCCATCGAGTCGCCCGGCGCCTGGCTGATGACGGTCGCCAGCCGCATCTGCCTGAACCTGCTCGGCTCGGCGCGGGCCAGGCGGGAGACGTACGTGGGCGACTGGATTCCGGAACCGCTGCCGGAGCCCACGGAGTGGACCACTGGGCGCTCCGGCGCCGGCGGCGTCGACCCGGCCGATCGGGTCACCCTGGACGAGTCGGTGACGATGGCCTTCCTGGTAGTCCTCGATTCGATGACCCCGGCCGAGCGCGTGGCGTTCGTCCTGCACGACGTCTTCCGCTACCCCTTCGGCGAGGTCGCCGAGATCGTGGGCCGCACTCCGGCGGCGTGCCGCCAACTGGCCTCGTCCGCCCGACGGCACGTCCGCACCGCACGGACCCCGGCGGGCCCGAGCGCCGGGCAGGCCGCAATCGTCAGGCAGTTCAGAACGGCATGGCAGGCCAAGGACATCGATGCCCTGATCAGCCTGCTCGACCCCGACGCCACCGCGACCGCCGACGGCGGCGGGCTGGCCGTCACTCACCTGCTCCCGATCGTGGGCGGCGAGCAGATCGCACGTGCCTACGCCGAGATCGCCCGGGTGTCGGGCCACCGTACGACGTTCCTGGAGTGCACGGTCAACGGCCTGCCCGGCCTGGTGGCGCAGCAGGACGGCGATATCGCGACGGTGTTCGCGTTCGAGATCGTGGGCGACCGGATCAGGCACATCTGGGCGGTGCGAAACCCCGAGAAGCTCCGTCCCTGGCGGATCGGCTGAGGAGCGATCCGAAACACCGCGGCGATCGACTCGTGACCAGCACCGACCCGCACCGAGCCCACATCTCAAACACGCCCTGGACGGTCCAAGGTGGTTCCGTCGGGCTGCCGCCCGAAGGCGGCCGCAAGAACGGCGGGGAGGTCGGCCGCGGGGACCGCGACTCGCACCTCTGCCAGGACAACAGGAAAGTCGTCATCGTCGATGACACCCATGTACTCCTGGCGCAATCGGCAAATGGCCTCGACGAGTTCGGGCCGCAGCAGCATCCAGGCACGGGACGTGCGGATCTCCTCCTCGACCTGGTCCATGAACCACCGCATGACCTCGTACGGGACGTCGACGTGTTGCCCGCCGGGATCGAAACACACCGTCGGCTCCCGAGCCGGGTCCTCGTCAGGGACGATCGCGGTCACAAGAGTTCGTTGCCCGGCAACGAGATCCAGTTCCAGGTACCAGGCGTCATCGGGGACGGAGTACATCGCGGTGATCGCGTATTCCCCGTTGGGGTGCGGGACGGGCATGATCGCATGTTGTCACGCTCGTACGGGGGCCTACCGGCCTTGTTCGGCGCCTGTGCTCCAGCGCAGTGAGTGACGCCGGTAGCGTGACTCGGGTGGGCCGAAGGTCAGGTCGTTCTCGTCGAGGGCGTTGGCGATGGTCAGTTGGCTGTGGAGGAAGCGAAAGCTGACAGCGACTGTTCCCTGGGCCATGTCTGTGCCGGTCCATTGGAGGAGTTCGACGTCCTGAAGGGTTTGGTCCTGGAGGGCGTGCAGCTCGCGGCGCGTGTCGCACCGCCACCGGAGATCGAAGTCGGGCCATCGGACCGGCTGGTGGGGGTCGACCGTGTTCCAGGTGATCGAGAGGTCGCCGAACTTCTGGTGGTTGATCTCGACCTGTTCGCCGGTGAAGTCGAGCAGGACGGGGCAGTCGGAGAACCACTCGTTGTCCTGGACGTCCCAGACCAGCCAGGCGTGGGTCAACGGGCGGCCGATGAGTGCCCGCAGTTGGCGGCCGTGGCCCGCCACGATCGCAGAGCGACCGTTCAGCCAGTGGGGCCGGTAGGTTTCGATCCCGAAGTTGAACACGCCAGGATCCTCTCAGGACCGGACATCACCGAGGACCTGCTGCCCGGCGACTGCCGCTTGCTCGTCCGCCGCAAGCCAGGGGTGACCTGACGTTGACCTGGGAGGGACACGCTCGACGGCGGTCGAGGGAGACACGGACAGGGGTTCAGCCCACCGGCACGTGACCGGGTGAGGACGACGGCGTTCCCCCAGGCTGCCGCCTGGGCGATCGACGCCCTCTTGCTGTACGTGGCCGCCTACTGCCTTGAGGTATCGATTGCGCGCCAGCGATCAGCAGATGACGACGCTGTCTGGGTCCACGACCGCGATGAACTGCTACGCCGGTTCGCCGCGCTGCCTGCCGAGACCTTCCCCCACACCACCCGCCATGCCGCCGAGCTCACCGCCGGCGAGGGCCACGACCGGTTCGACTTCAGCCTCGGCCTGATGATCGACGGCCTCGCCCGCCGCTAGCCCGACGACGCTCTCCCACTTCCTTGGGCAGGCGAACTGCAGTTGAGCCAAGCGCGCCCGCCGGTGGGACTCACCGGCGGGCGCGCTCAGAGTGATTGGGACGTGGTCGCGTGCACGCGCCCGTCAGGGTTGGCCGCGGTCTCAGGGGCTACCGCTTGCGCGCAAGGGTGACGCCGTCGGCCATCGGGAGCATGGACACATCGACTCGTTCGTCCTTGAGGAGGGTGTCGTTGACCTCGCGTACGCCTTGGGTGTCGGCGTCCTGTGCGGTGGGGTCGACGACTCGGCCCGACCACAGTGTGTTGTCCAGGACGATCAGGCCGCCGGGCCTGGTGAGGGCGAGGGACTGCTCGTAGTAGTGGGGGTAGTGGGCCTTGTCCGCGTCGATGAAGACGAGGTCGAACGAGGCGGGGCCGCGCTCGGTCAGCAGTGTTTCCAGGGTCGCCGTCGCGTCGCCGAGGCGGAGGTCGATGCGGTTGGTCATGTCCGCCCGCTGCCAGGCGCGGCGGGCCATGGCGGTCCAGTCCTCGCTGACATCACAGGTGACGACCTTCCCACCGGGCGGCATGGCACGGGCCATCGCCAGCGTGCTGTACCCGGTGAAGGTGCCGATCTCCAGGACGTCGCGCGTGCCGGTGAGACGGATCAGCAGCGCCAGGAACTGGGCCTCCTCGGGCAGGATCTGCATGATCCCGTCGGGCAGCGCGGCGGTGTCGTCGCGCAACTCGCGCAGGACAGTGTCCTCGCGCAGGGAGACGTCCCGGACGTAGTCCAGCAGAGCAGGGGTCATGTCGATCTGATCACGCACTGGGGTTCCTTGCGGGTCGGGGGTCCGAGGAATCGGGGGAGCTGGGGTGGTCGGTGTCCCATGCGGGTGCCGGGCCGTAGCGGCGGGCACGGGTGGTGCTTTCGTAGGGGAGGCCGGGTGACGCCTGGACGAGTTCCATCTGCAGGCCCCAGGGCGTACGGAAATAGATCCAGCGATTGCCCGAGATGGGTCCGTCCGGGATGGTCTGGGCCGTGCCGAGCAGCTCGACTCCGGGCTGTCCGCGCAGATACCGCACGGCGGCGTCGAGGTCGGTCACATGGATGGCCAAGTGGTGGCCGCCCCAGTCGCTGTTGGCCGGCAGGACCCGGCTCTGGTCCGGAGCCTCGTACTCGAACAACTCGAGGTTGGTCACCGGGCCGAGGCGGAGCATGGCGATGTGTGCGACGGCCATGGGATGGACGCCGAGTTGGCGGCGCATCATGTCGCCCTGCGGGTCCTGGACGGGACCTTCGCGGTAGATCAGCTCGGCGCCGATCACCTCGGTGAAGAAGGCCACGGCCTGGTCGAGGTCGGGCACCGTATACGCGATGTGGTCCACGTTGGTGGCGCCCGGGATGCCCGGATGCCGAAGCCCGGGGGACGTGGTGGTCGTCGGGGCTGTGGACGTCACGAGGCGACGGGCAGTCGGGGCGGCATGGCGCTGTGAGGTGCCGGGGCGCCACAGCGACCAGGATGAGCCGCGTGCCTCGGTCACCCGCGCGCAGGCGTGCGCCGCTGTTCAAGGAGCAGACGGCGAGGGCGCCGCGGTGCAGCACTCCGGTCGATCCGTCCGGGTGCAGGAGGTGACCGTCGCCGCCGGCGACGAACCAGATCTCCTCGGTTCCCTCGCGCCCGCGCACTCCGATCTCGGCGCCGGGCGCCAGCTGGAGGTGGTCGACGGCTTCGGTCTCGGAGAAGAAGAAGCCGCGCCGGGCCAGTGAACGGCTCGCGGTGTGCGCGGTACCGTCCTTGAAGGTCCGGGTGGTCTCCTCCACGGTGGTGACGATCACTGTGCGTCCGCTTCCTCGACAGTCGGCGAGAGCGACCCGGCCGAGGCCGAGGGGGTCATGAGGCTCGCGTGGAAGTAGCGCAGCGGCTCAGGGCCGGCGCTGATGGTCATCGATCCGCCCAGCGGCAGGGTGACGGCGGTACCGGCCGTCAGGTCCACCGTCGTGGTGCCGGCCCGCGCGTTGCCGGTGCCCTCCAGCACGAAGAGCGTGTGCTCACGGTCGGCGGCCGACAGGGTTTCGGCCTGCGCGGTCTCCAGGGTGACGACGCGGGCCTGGCGCAGCGGCCCCGTCAGCATGGTGGTCAGGTCGACCTCTCCGCAGGCGGCGAGGTCGATGATGGTGGCGGTGGTCATGAGGTCCTCTCAAGGGCAGGCATGGGCTGGGCGATTGGGGTGGTGCCGGATCCGATCAGCGCCCGGGTGGTGGCGGGTCCGAAGACCTCGATGACGAGCCAGTTGAGGTCCTGGTCACCGAGGTTGCGGAACTGATGGCGCGTGCCGAGGCCGTTGACGACCAGATGTCCGGGGCGGATGCGGTGCGGCACGTCGTTGAGGAGGATCTCGCCCTCGCCCTGGAGGACGAAGTAGAGCTCCTCGGTACGGGTGTGACGGTGCTCCCCGCAGACCGCGCCGGGCGGCAGGGAGGCCCACTCGATGGCTTCCCAGGTCCCGGCCAGCCCCATCCGGCGGGCCAGGCACTTCCAGCGGGCGATGTCCGCGCCGCCGTGCATGGCGTGCACGGCGGACGCGCCACGCACGTCCGCGACCAGTAGTTCGTCAGGCATTGTCATTTCCTCTTTCGTGTAGGAAGGCCGCGGCGGACCGGACTTCGTCGACGGCCAGGTCGTTCACGAACAGCGCCGATCCGATGCCGGCGGGCAGTGGCAGCCGTTGGCGGCCGTCGCGGTGGCGGACGGTGTCGGCGAGGGCGTGTTCCAGCAGGTCCGGACGGCACACCGGGTGGGTGAGGGGAAGTCCGAGAGACGTCGTGACGGCCAGTACGCGATCGCGCTGGCCGGTGGTGAGCAGTCCCCGGCCGCAGGAGATGACCGTGGTCAGTGCCATGTCGATGGCGACGGCCTCGCCGTGCAGGAGGCCGGGGAGTGCGTGCATCTCCAGGGCAGGGCTGAAGGAGTGGCCGTAGTCGACGGCCCGTTCGAGTTGGTCCTCCCACAGGTTCGGTTCGAGTTCGGCGAGCATGCCGCCGATCGCTCGGCGCAGCGTCTCGTCCGCGGCCTGGGCTCCGGGCGCGGAGATGCCCTGGAAGCGTTCGGCGCGCAGGAGGGATCCGTGCTCCTCCAACAGTTCGAACAGCCGTCGGTCCAGGACCAGTGCGATCTTGAGGATCTCCGCCAGCCCGTTGGAGAGATGACGGTTCGGCAAGGTCGCCAGGAAGGCGGGGTCGACCAGCGTGCGCCGTGCGGGGAAGTAGCTGCCCAGCCGGTTCTTGCTCCCGCCGTGGTTGACACCGGTCTTGGCTCCGATGCCCGCGTCGACCAGGCCGATCAGTGTGGTGGGGACCCTGACATGGGGCAGTCCGCGCCGATAGGCGCTGCAGGCGAACCCCACGATGTCGGTCAGGACACCGCCGCCCACGGCGATGACGGGCTCCTGCCGCCGCAGGATCCCGTGGGAGTCGAAGGTGTCCACGACCCGCAGGACGGATTCGATGGTCTTGTTCTCCTCGCCGAGGTCCAGGACCAGCCATCGCACATCGATCCCGTGGGCCCGGAAGTACGCCGACAGGCGGTCTCCGTAAAGCTGTTCGACGGTTCGCTCGGTGATGACGCAGCGCCGCGTCGGTGCTGCGAGGGCCGCCCCGACACCCGCTCGGGCAAGGGAGTCGTCGGCGGGATCCAGCAGGTCGCGGGTGAGGACGACGTCGTACTCGACGGCTTGCTCGGCGCGTACCGCCCAAGCCGTCCGCGACGGCACGAGTGCCCGGGGGAGGGCGATCGAGGGCCGCACCCCCCGGTCCTGCGGGGTCTGATGTGTTTTGGGCATGACGGCAGGACCCTCTTCACCTCGGATGTGGGGACATCGGGGCCGGCCGAAGCACTTGAGCCCGTTGCGGCCCCCGACGCGACGAAGGTTACATGTGGTGATCTCTGTGCAACAATCCGTCACTCGACAAGTGAGTCCCCTGCTCAGAACCCTCACGGGGGAGCCCGTGGCAAGATCGAGGAGAGCATGGCGCCGCCAGTAACTTCCCAGGACCCCAGGCCGTTTGAGTACGACGTCGTGATCGTGGGCGGTGGCTCCGCCGGAGCGGTCCTGGCCGCCCGGCTGAGCGAGTCACCCGGCCGCAGCGTGCTCCTGGCCGAGGCCGGACCCGCCTGCGCGCCCCACGAACTGCCCCGTCACATCCTCAGAGGCGCGGTCTACGAAGGCGACCCCTCCCTCCTGTGGGAGGCACCTCCAACAGATCCCCAACGCACCGGTCACGCCGCGTCTTTCGTGCGGGCGAAGGTCCTCGGCGGCGGGTCGGCCATCAACGCCGGAGTGGCCATGCGTGCCCACCCCGCCGACTTCCACCGCTGGGAGCGGAACGGGCTCACCGGCTGGAGCTACGACGACGTCCTGCCCTACTACCGGAAACTGGAGGCGGACAGGGACGGCAGTGCCGACAGCGACCCGCCCCAGCACGGGCACGACGGTCCCGTACACATCAGCCGTGTCTCCCCACAGGACCTCACGCCGGCCCATCAGGCCTTCAGCGACGCCTGCGCCGCTCTGGGCTTCCGGTCCGTCGACGACCTCAACACCCCCCACACCGGCGGCATCGGACACTTCCCGCTGGGCCTCGCCGACGGCATCCGCCAGAGCACAGGCCTGGTGTACCTCCACCAGACGGTGCGCGACCGCCCCAACCTGCACATCATGGGCGCGACCACCATCGACACCGTCGCCTTCGACCGGCGGGGCAACGCGATTGGCGTCCGCACCGTCGACGGCACCCTCCTGCGGGCCAGGGAAACCGTCCTGTCCGCCGGTGCGGCAGGCAGCGCGGCCATCCTGCTGAGGTCCGGCATCGGGCCGGCCGACGAACTCAAGCGACTCGGCGTCGACGTCGTCACCGATCTGCCGGTCGGCCGCCGCCTGCGCGAACACCCCTGCGCCTACCTGTTGTTCAGCGCCGACGCTGAACAACTCGGTGCGACCACGCCCCCGGTGTCGGTCCTGCTGACGACGCGCAGTTCGCTCGCCCGAGCCGACGAACTCGACCTGCAGATCGCTCCGAGCCACCTCGTACGGTCCGACGCCTACCCGCACGGCAGCGGACTCGGCTTCCTGCTCTCCGTCACCCGCCCCGAACCCGACGCCCACGGCACCCTCCAACTGGCAAGCACGGACCCGGCCGTCCCGCCCCGGCTCCACCTCGGCCTGCTCGACGACCCCAAGGACCTGCACAAGATGACCGAGGCGATCGCTCTCGGCAGGGAGCTCGCCGACACCGCCCCGATGTGCTCACTGGGCCTGAACGAAATCGCCCCCGGACCCGCCGTCACGACGGACACCGACGTTGCCGCGTACCTGCGCGCCCACGTCAAGCCGTACCCGCACCTGTGTGCCACCGCGCCCATGGGGTCCGACGCGGACGCACACGCCGTCGTCGACTACCGCGGCCGTGTGCGAGGAGTGTCCGGGCTCCGTGTGGTCGACGCCTCGATCCTGCCCGACATCCCCTCCGTGGCCACCAACCTCACCGTGATCATGGTCGCCGAACTCATCGCCGACCAATTCACTCGGGACCCCGCGGTCTGACGTCGATGCTCCGGTTCCCTGATGGCAGGGCGGGGGAGCGGCCGTTGAGGCGGGACGGTGTCGGCGCGGATCGGTCTACGGCACCGAGTGGGCCGCGCCGGCCGAGGCCGTGTACGCCTCCAGAGCGGACCGCGGCTCCCGCGCCAACAGCCCACGCAGAGCGTTGAGTTCGATGCCCGTGCCGTCCAGGAAGCCGGCCGCGATCGCCGAATACGTTCCCACGAGCATCGGCAACTGATAGGGCAGCGCCTCTCCGGCCGCAGCGATCGATTCCCGGGCTCGGGCGAGCGAGCCGGGCACGTAGGAGCCGCCGGCCGCTGCCGCCAGCTCCGTACCGCCGAGGGCTTCCTCGCCGACAAGCTCGTACGTGCGGCCCGCGTGCCGCTCCGGGGCGCTCACCACGCGAGCGGCCACCTCCGCGAGATCCTCGCGGGCGACTGCGGCCAGGCGCCCCGCGCCGAGCGGCGCGGTGATCGTCCCGTCGGGACCCGGGGCGGCGATGGCGGCGAGGAACTCGGCGTACAGGCCATTGCGCAGGATCGTCCACTCCAGGCTGCTCCGCCGGATTCGGCGTTCGGTCCAGCGATGGGGGAGTGCGTAGGCGAGGTGGTCGCCGTCGCCGCTCAGGCTGGTGTAGACGATGTGCCGTACGCCCGCCTTCTCGGCCGCCGTGATGGCCGCGTCGTGACGGGCGACGACCACGTCGTCCTCGCCGAATCCCGCGGAGATCAGCAACAGGGTGTCCACGCCCGTGAAGTCGAGCGATGCCGGATCGTCGAAGTCGACGCGGCGCTCGCCCGCGGAACGGGGTGTGCGGGTACCAAGCACCACGTCGTCGCGTACTGCCAGTTGCTGGGCGACGAGCTGTCCGAGTGCCCCGGCGGCGCCGGTGACCAGAATCATGGGAAGTCCCTCCTGAGCTGTGTGGTTCCATCCTCAGCAGAGGAACTCGATCGCATAAGGAGGCACTTTCATGTCAGCAGGGCACATGGCGGTAACCAGCCCGGCGAACGCCCCGGTGGCCGCCGAACCCGTGATCGTCTGCGACACACCACAGGACGAGTGCGGTGTCCGGGACGTGCTGGACCGGCTCGGTGACAAGTGGTCCGTCTACGTGGTGGTCGAACTGGCCTCTGGCATCCGCCGATTCAAGGAACTCCAGCGCGCCATCCCCGGCGACATCTCGCAGCGCATGCTCACACTCACCGTCCGCCGCCTTGAACGCGACGGTCTGGTGAGGCGCACGGTGTATCCCACGGTCCCGCCGCAGGTCGAGTACGAGTTGACGGACATGGGACACAGCCTGACTCACCTGGTAAAGGCCCTCGCCGACTGGTCGATCACCCATCGCCCGGCCATCGCCGCCTCCCACGAGGCATGGGACACGGCCCACCAGGACTCGGACGCCCGCTGACTGCTCGGTGCGGCGGCACCAAACCGGTCGCCCGTGCCGCGCAGAACACCGCGGCCGACGGCATCGAACCGAGCGCCGAGCAGCTTGCCGAGCTCGGCAGCCTCACCTTGGCCGCCGACGACCACCACGATGGGACGGGCACGCGGCTGCTCGGCCGCTGAGACAGCCGCCCGCATCAGGCAGCACGGCTACGCGCGAGCGCCGCTGTCGAAACCGCCGCGGTGACGCCGGTGAGCCGCTTCCGTTAGGGGTTCCGGCGGCATTGTGGGTTCCGGGAGGAGGCTGTCACCCTCCCCGTAGGCGGTGGACCGAATCGCGGACCACGATGTGGGTGCCCAGCAGGACAGGGTGGAGGGCGGCGGGTGGTCAGCACCTGGAACTACGGAGCGGTCACAGCTGCCCAAGGCGGGCCCACCCTCGTCGGTGACATCCTCGGAGACTGGCGCGAGGAGGCCGTGTACACCAACGCGGCGTACGACGAGTTGATCGTTTTCTCGACGAACCGGCCGACGAACACCCGGCTGTACACGCCGGTGCACAACCCCGCCTACCGGAACGCCATGACGTTCAAGGGGTCTGGAGCTGCTGTCACTGGAGCGCGCTCAGGGGTGTTCTGGTGAGCGGGAGTGAGCGCTGGTTGCCTGTTCTGCGTTGAGTGTCCGGGTCGTGGCGTGGGCTTTCCGTTGGGGAACTGACGTTCTTGCATCGAATGCGTGACCTTCACGGGTGGCGCTCGTTGAGTGTGGTGACAGGGGTCTTTGGGTGGGGGTGACGAGGTGGGTGGGCTGAGGGAGGTGGCGCCATCGTTCGTCGCGTCCGGCCCGAGTGGTGTGGCGATCCGTACCCGTCTCAAGTACCTGGCACCGGACGATGAGAAGGTGCTGCGTGTGGTGGGTGCGCATCTGGGCTCGCTGGCTTCGGTGGACCTCAAGGCGCGCTGCCGGGACGGCTTGTCGCATTCCGGCGGCTCGTGGGCGGTGCGTAAGCGGGAGTTGACGCCGCTCTCGTCGTCGCGCTGGGCGGGCAGTATCACCAAAGCCACTCATGACCAGTGGGCGCTGGCCCGCCGCTGCCAGTTGACCCACATCCAGAACCTGGAAGCGGGCGTCCGCACGCTGACGCACCGGCTGTCCCTGCCGGTCGGGCAGAAGGGGACCAAGGGAGCACCGGGGGGCTACCGGTCTCGGCGGGAGTGGCATGCGAAGTCCCGGCGACTGCGGGTGCTGGAGGACCGGCTGGCCGCCGCGCGGGCAGACCGTGAGGCCGGACTCGTACACGTCGTACGGGGAGGCAAACGGCTGGCCCGTGCCCGGCACCACCTGGACCAGGCAGGGCTCACCGAGGGCGAGTGGCACCGGGCCTGGGAGGCCGAGCGCTGGTTCCTGGCCGCCGACGGGGAGTCCGGCAAGCGCTACGGCAACGAGACGATCCGCATCAGCCCCGACGGCGAGGTGAGCATCAAACTCCCCGCGCCGCTCACGCATCTGGCGAACGCCCCGCACGGACGGTACGTCCTCGCCTGCCGGGTCACGTTCGCGCACCGGGGCACCGAATGGGCCGACCGCGTCGCAGCCAACCGTGCCGTGGCCTACCGCCTCCACCTGGATGCGGACCGCGACCGCTGGTATGTGACCGCCTCCTGGCAGATCCCATCCATCCCCACCCTCCCGCTGGACGCCGCGCTCGCCCACGGCGTGATCGGCGTCGACATGAACGCCGACCACCTCGCCGCCTGGCGTCTCGACGCGCACGGCAACCCGACCGGCGCCCCGCGCCGCTTCTTCTACGACCTGTCCGGCACCGCCGAGCACCGTGACGCCCAGGTCCGCCACGCCCTCACCCGGCTGCTGCACTGGGTCAGAACCTGTGGCGTGAAGGCGATCGCGGTCGAGGACCTCGACTTCACCGCGGAGAAGACCCGCGAGAAACACGGCCACAAGAAGCGGTTCAGGCAGCTGATCTCCGGCATGCCCACCGGGAAGCTCCGCGCCCGACTCAGCTCGATGGCCGACCAGACCGGCATCGCGGTCATCGCCGTCGACCCGGCCTACACCAGCCGTTGGGGCGCCCAGCACTGGCAGAAACCCCTCACCAGCACGACCCGTAGGACCACTCGCCACGACGCTGCCGCCGTGGCGATCGGAAGGCGCGCCCAGGGACACCCGATCCGGCGACGGACGGCACCGCCCCCTGCTCACCGGAGTGATGAGCAGGGGCATCGGACCGTCCAGGCCGGTCGGCGTGTTTCTGGGCGTGAGGGAACCCGCCCCCGCGTCCCCGGACCACGGACACGATCCGTGCACGCCGGACGCGGAGCGAATGCGGGCAACCAGAACGCCCAACACCGTTCGGGGCGTTCGGCTGAGCACGAGTCCTGGCTACAGGACTCACCCCCGCTCAGTCTCTAGGAACGGTACATGCAGTCCCACCACGTCGACTATTTCCTGGGAGCCGGCATGGCCGGGCCGCCTCGGCCGAACATCGCCTACGCGGGAGGCGGTTCCGCTGCCGTCACCGCGGCAGCGTCGGTCCGCCCCGCCGGCACCCGCAGATAGTCCCCTCCCAGCAGGCGCATCGCAATGAGCCAGGCGGGCTGCTGCCGGCGGCGGAGCGCATGGCGACCCTGAAAGGCTCCGCCGCCTGAGGGCTCAGCTCGTCATCGCGTCGCGGACGAGTGCGGTGTCGACGAACTGCTCGAAGCGGACGATCTTCCCGCCGCGGACGACGAAGTGGTGGGCGACGCGGACGACGAGTTGCTTCCCGGTCTCCTTGTTGGCGGCTGTGTAGCGGGCGAGGACGACGACGTTCTCGCCGTCGGCCACATAGGTGTCGTCATGTGCCGTCCACTCGTCCCAGTCCTGTGCGAGCTTCTCCATCACGTGGGAGGTGACCTCGTGCGGGGTGCGGTAGGTGCCCGCCAGAGGGAAGCCCGCCATCTCGGTCCACTCGACGTCGGGGGCAAGGGTGGTGCGCAGAGCCTCCAGGTCGCCGGCCGCCGAGGCGAGGTACTGGCGTCGGACCACGTCGGTGGGGGAGTCGGAGTTCGCGAAGTCGGTGCTCGGTGCGGTCATGGTGGTCAGCCCCACGTCATTTCGCCCTTGGCTACCTTCGCGCCGATCTGTGCGGCGATCAGCATGCCGTGGTCGGGGTGGCGCTTGACCATCGCGTCGGTCAGAGAGGCCCCGTCGGAGGCCTTGCCGAGCTCCTCTTCGAAGGCGGTCAGGTAGTCCCGCGTGGCCGTGATGGCGGACGCGTCGGCCGGGGTGTCGGGCAGGCGGTGGCCCGGGACGACCAGCTGCGGATCGAGGGCGGTCATCTCGTCCAGCAGGTCGATCCATGCGGCGCGCTGTTCGGGCTCGACGGTGTCGGCGACCCAGACGTGCTCCTTCTGGAAGAGGAGCACGCCGCCGACGACGGCGCGGTGCTCGGCCTGCCACAGATAGTGGCGGTCGGGCAGCTTCGCGCCGCCCCCCTTGAGTTCGAAGCGGTGGCCTTCGAGGGTGAGGTCGTCGGTGAGCGGCTCGATGTCGACCAGGCGTGTGGGCAGGTTCGCCCCGAGCGACCCCCATGCCTTGAGTTTGCCCTCGTAGGAGTGCTGGATGTGCTCGATGACGTGGTCGGTGGCGACGAACCTGGCGTCCGGGAAGGCGTCGGCGAGGACTTCGGCGCCGAAGTAGAAGTCGGGGTCTCCGTGGCTGATGAAGACGTTGGTCAGGGTCTTGCCGGAATCGAGTACCTCTGCGGCGAGTCGGTGGCCGTCGGCCCGTGTGAAGCCGGCGTCGACGAGCAGGGCTTCGTTCTCACCGGTGACGAGGGTGGCGGTCTTGTTCTTGACGCCTGCGGGGAAGTCGAGGTCGAGGACCTTGAAGGACAGCGTGCTCATGAGTGCTCCTTGAGGGGGCGGCGGGGGACGGCGGATCAGGGGGTCGGGGTGAAGCCGAGGGGCGCGAGGCGGCGGTCCACTTCGTCGGCGGTGGCGTGGCCGCGGGCCAGGGGGACGGCGCGTGAGCCGTCGACGGCGAGCAGGGTGGGGAAGGCGGTGACGCCCAGTTCGGCGGTACGTCGGAAGTCGGCCTCGGCCGCCTCCTGTGCCTCGGGTCCTTGGAAGGCGGCGACGACCGCATCGGCGTCCAGCCCCACCGTCTCGGCGACCTGACGGTAGGTCGCGGGATCGGACAGGCTGCGACCGTCGACGTAGAAAGCGTGCTGCAACACCATCCCCAGCTCCGCCGCACGGTCGGGGGCGGCCTGCCGCAGGGCCGCGACACCGCGGGCGGCGGCCTCGGAGTCCATCACGAACGAGCCCTCGGCGATGAGCTGTTGGTAGCCCGCTCCGAACCGGGCGCCGGTGATCCGGCGGATCTCGGCGTTGGCTTCCGTGATGTAGCTGAAGTTGCTGATCGCGACTTGGCGCCTTCCGGTGAAGAGACCGCCGGAAACCACCTCCACCGGCAGTTCCGGGTGGCGGGCGACGACTTCGCGCAGTGTGCCGGAGAAGCCGTGCGACCAGCCGCAATACGCATCGAAAACGTAGATCAGTTTCATCGAAGACCTCGACGGGGGAGACGCCTGCCTGATGCAGGTGATTCACCTGACGAAACAGTAACTGACGTGTCAGATATTTCAACCTAACTGTGAACTGCGCCACAGGTGTGTGTCCGACACCGATGGACCGGCGTCGGCGCTCAGGTACGGGTCAGGGCAGACGGGGCAGCATGTCCCGAGCCGAGTGGCTGAGGATGCGAAGGTCTTCCATGAACCGTTCACGGTGCTCGGAGGGGAGTGGCCCCGCGAAGTAGCGCGTGATGTTCTCCACGTGGATCCGAGAGGCGCGGACCGTTGTCTCCTCGCCGAGCGGGGTGAGCCGCACCAGCTTCCCTCGTCGGTCGTCGGGGGATTCCACACGTGTCACGAGCCCGGCCGCCACCATGCGGTCCACCAGCCGGGTGGCGCCGCCCGTGGTCAGGACCTGTTCCTGGGCGATGGCCCGCATCGACAGACCCGGTGAGCCCGCCCTCCCGAGGATCAGCAGCACCTCGAACATGAGATGGCTGATCTCGCACTCGTCTTCGAGGGCTCGCCCGAGGATGTACTCCAGCCGGTTGGCCGCCCCTTGCAGACGTCCGAACGCCAGGATCAGCTCGTGGTCCGCGGCCTCCTTCGCCGTCCCGATCCCTGCGTTCTCGCTCACGGCTCAGCCGCCCCTTTCGCCGTCCCGGGTATCACCGTACCGATCATGCCCGTGCCAAGCAGGGGTGACGGCGGACACGGCCCGGCCCGCGCTGCGGCGTGAGGTCGAGGAGGCCACGTCGCGCGGCTTCGGAAACGGCCGCGGCACGGTTGTCGACACCGAGTTCGCGGTGGATCCGCGCCAGATGCGTCTTGAGGGTGGCTCCGCGCAGGAACAGGCACTCGGCGATGGAGCGGTTGCTGTGGCCGTCGGCCATCAACCGGACGGCGTCCTTTTCCCGTTGCGCCACGTCCGTTCGCAGGCCGACTGCCTGGCCGACCAGATCGCCGACGATCTCCGGTGCGAGGCCCATGTCTCCGGCGTCGGCACTGCGCACGGCGCGGAACGGTTCTTCGCGGACCCGCTTTGAGCACGTACCCTCGGACGCCGGCCTCTGGGGTACGTACGACGTCGAAGCGGCCCGGAGTGGCTGGTCGGCGTCACCACATGCCGTCCTGCCGAGTCGGCGTGTCACCGCCGGCGTGGACCACGAGGCTGCCGCCTTCAGCCAGGGCGGCCCGGGAGAGCTGGTCGAGTGTTCTGGTCCGCTCGGCTTTGGTGGCGCCTCGGGAAGCGGCGGGGGAGGCGGCCGCCGGGGCCGCGTACAACTGCCCCGGCGTATTGGGCAGTGCCGTTGTGGCCGGCGCCATTGTGGGCAGGCGTGAAGAACCTTCGCGTCGCCCGGTCGCGGCGATCAAGCATGCGAAAGGCGGAATCCGCGTTCAGTCGATGGGTTGACCGCCCTGTCGCGACTCGGTGTCGGCGGCCTGCTCCGGGGCGTGGGCGGTGGTCCGGCGCGGCACGAGGGCGGGGGCCAGGCTGACCTGGACGGAGGTCTTGTGACGGTCAGTGATCCGTTCCTGGACGAGACGGGCGGCGTTCCCGCCGATCGCGTGGCCTGCCTGGTCGACGCTGGTCAGTGACACCGGGCCGAACGCGGCGATCGTCGTGTTGTCGTAGCCCGCCACCGAGATGTCCTCGGGAACGGAGAGGCCGGCTTCGGCGACAGCCTCCAGTACGCCCATCGCCACGACATCGGCTCCGGCGAACACGGCTGTGGGGCGCCGGGGGCGGTTCAGCAGTTCCTTGGCACCCAGGCGGCCGCCCTCCTGGGTGTAGCTGGTGGAGGCGACGTCGATGAACTCCGCGAGACCGTGGGCGCGCATGGCCTGTCGGTATCCGTCGGCACGCCGGGCGTTGGGCATCTCCGCGAGGCGGGTCGGGTCGGTCTCGTGGTGTTCGATGTGGGCGATCCGGTGGTGGCCGAGACCGGCAAGATGGCCGACGACCAGGGTGGCACCCTCGACGTCGTCGTTCACCACCGTGTCGTACAGGGAGGAGGAGCCGTGCCGGCCCACGACGACGGTCGGTACGGCGGAGGCAAGGCGCTCGAGGTGGATGCGCGAAGACACGGGTGCGACCAGGATCAGGCCGTCCATTCCGCGGTCGATCATCGCCTCGGTGACCCGGGCCTCCGCCTCCTCGCCGTTGCAGCCGGGCCCCAGGAGTACCTGGTATTCCGTGTTCTCCAGCGCTTGGGTGATGCCGTCGAGGATGTCGGGGAAGAAGGGGTTGCGGATGTCGGGCAGCATCACGCCGATGGTGTACGTCTGCCCGCGGAGGGCCCTGGCGCCCGCATGCGGCCGGTAGCCGAGCTCGTCGATCGCGCGGCGCACCTTGGCCCGCATCTCGGGGCTGGCTCCGTACGCGTTGCGCAGCACCTTGGACACGGCGGTCGTGGAAACCTGGGCGTGTCGTGCGACGTCGATGATGGTGACGCGGCGGCGCGGTGCTTGCGGCTCCATCCGGTTCCTCTCCTCTTGGGCAACGTTGCCGAAGAGTGTACGTACAGGCCGACAGCTCGGCAGGTCCCTTGCGAGGGCTGCGCCGTTTCTCCGTCGTAACAATCGTGCAGCGTGCGCGGCATCTTGACGTCACGCAGGACGCTCTCTAAGGTCTGGCCACACCTTGTGGGGAACGTTACCCATCGGCGCTACAAGTGATCGGGCACCGCGTCGGTTCAACCCATCCCGCGACGAAGCAGTGACAGTCGTTCCTCCCTCAGTCCAACCGACCGCAGTGCCGACCCGACAGTCTGTTTGAAACGTTTCAGGAAGGAGGTGCGTCGGTGGCCCTCGCTCCGAACGAGCACCTTCCGGACCAGGACCGCCCTCCGGACGTGGAGGCACCTCCACGAGTACGACGGGCGCGTGCCACGCCGCCCTGGTGGTTCGCACTTCCCGCCCTGGTCCTGTTCGCCTTCGTCGTCCTGGTGCCGAGCATTCGCGGTGTCTACTACGCCTTCACGGACTGGGACGGCCTGGACCCCAGCTTCTCCTTCGTGGGCCTGGACAACTTCGCCGACATGCTCCGCGATCCCGATGCGGTGCAGGCGATCTGGCACACGCTGCTGATCGCCGTGTCGATCACGGTCGTCCAGAACGCGCTCGGCCTGCTGCTGGCGCTCGGCGTCAACTCGGCCATCAAGTCCCGGAACCTGCTCAGGGTCTTCCTGTTCGCTCCGGCCGTGATCACACCGATCGTCACCGCGTACCTGTGGCGCAACCTGCTCGGCCCCGACGGAGCGGTCAACAGCCTGCTGGGCGCGGTCGGCCTGGACGGCTGGCGGCAGGACTGGCTGGGCAGTCCGCAGGTCGCTCTGTGGTCGGTGGTCGGCGTGATCGTCTGGCAGTTCGCGGGCTACTCGATGGTCATCTTCCTGGCCGGGCTGCAGTCGGTGCCCAAGGAGGTGCACGAGGCGGCGGCCATCGACGGGGCGGGCCCGGTGCGGCGCTTCTGGTCGGTCACGCGGCCGCTGCTGGCTCCGGCCCTCACCATCAACCTGATGCTGTCGATCATCGGCGGGATCAAACTCTTCGACCAGGTCTACGCCTTGACGGGTGGTGGACCGGGACACGCCACCGACACCATCTCGACGCTGATCTACAAGGACGCCTTCACGCTCGGCGAGTTCGGCTACAGCATCGCGCTCGCGGTCGTCCTCACGATCATCGTCGCGGTCGTCTCGACCGGACAGTACCTGGTGCTGTACCGCAACGAGAGGGCCGCGTCATGAACCGCTACCGTCCGAGCACTCTCGCGCTCGAACTGGCGATGATCGCCGCTGCCCTCTTCGTGGGCTTCCCCGTGTACGTACTGGTCAACCTCGCGGTGCGGCCGGCGTCGGACACGTCCTCGCCGATCAGCCCGACCACCTCGCCGACCCTGGACAACTTCTCGCAGGCGTGGCAGCAGGGCGCGCTGGGCGGGGCGTTGGGCAACAGCGTGCTGGTGACGGTCTGCAGTGTGGCCGTCGTGCTGGCCGTTTCCTCGCTCGCCGCGTATCCGCTGGCCCGTGTCACGGCACGCTGGTCGCGCGGCACGTATCTGCTGGTCCTCCTGGGCCTGGTCCTGCCCTTCCAGCTCGCCTCGCTGCCGCTCTACCAGACCATGCGGGACCTCGGTCTGCTCGGCACCCCCTGGGCGTTGGTCCTCTTCTACTCCGGCCTGCAAGTGCCGTTCACCGTCTTCCTCTACGTCGGCTTCCTGCGCGCCCTGCCCCGCGACTTCGAGGACGCGGCCCTGATCGACGGATGCACACCGCTGCAGGGCTTCCGTTACGTGGTGCTGCCGATGCTGAAACCGATCACCGTGACGGCCCTGGTGCTCAACACCGTCGCCATCTGGAACGACTTCTTCACCCCACTGCTGTACCTCAGCGGCAGCGCCCAGCAGACCATGCCGGTCGCGATCGCCGGCTTCGTCGGCCAGTACGTCACGGACTGGAACCTCATCTTCGCCGCACTGGTGATCAGCATCCTGCCCGTCCTGCTCGTCTACTTCCTGTTGCAGCGCAGCATCATCAACGGTTTCGCGGGAGGGCTGAAGGGATGACACGCGAGTCCCACCCGACCAGCACGGCCGTGGCCTCTTCTCCGAGGGAGACATCGTGAAGACACGTATACCGACGGTCCTGCCGGCCGTTGTGACAGCTGCAGCCCTCCTTGCCGCCTGCAGCGGCGGCACCAAGGCGGGTGACTCCGGCGGCGGTGGTTCCAAGACCCTGACACTCGCCTCGGTCGACCAGGGCTCGGTCGAGGGGGTCGTCAAGGCCTTCGAGAAGGCCAACCCGGGCGTCAAGGTCCGCTACACCACCAGTGGCGCAGACCAGTACCAGCAGCAGATCCGGACCCAGTTGTCCTCGGGCACCGCACCCGACGTGATGTCGGTCTGGCCCGGCAACGGCAACCCCGCCGCGACCTACGTCCTCGCCAAGCCGGGCTACCTGCGTGACCTCTCGGACCAGCCCTGGGCCGCCGGGATGCCCGACGCGATCAAGAGCGTCGCCCAGTACGAGGGCAAGACCTACAACGCCATCTTCGGGCAGAACGGCATCGGCGCGGTCTACAACCAACAAGCGCTGGAGAAGGCCGGACTCAGGCCCCCGGACACCTGGAAGGACCTCCTGGCGTTCTGCCGGGCCGCGAAGGCCAAGGGAACCCCTGCCTTCGCACTGGGCAACCAGGACAACTGGGTGACCCAGCTCGTCCAGTACGCGCTGGTCGCCACGACCGTCTACGGCGACGACCGCGACTTCGACAAGAAGATGCAGGCTGGCCAGATCACCTTCGCGCAGTCGCCATGGTCCACCGCCCTGGACAAGTACCTGACGATGGAGAAGACCGGCTGCTTCCAGAAGAACCCACTGGGCACCAACTACGAAGCCAGCCAAGGCCTCGCCGCCACCGGCAAGACGCTCGGCATCGTCCAGGGCAACTGGGTGATCGCCCTCCTCAAGGGAAAGAACCCCAAGGGCACGTTCACGTTCAAGGCGCTGCCGGCGACCGACGACCCGTCCGCAACGATCGTCCCGGCCGCGGCGGGTGCGGGCTACGGGGTGAACGCCAAGGCGAAGAACAAGGACTTGGCGCTGAAGTTCGTGAACTTCGTGATGTCTCCCGAAGGCATGAACCTGTTCGTCGAGAAGCAGGGCGGTCTGCCCTCCCTGCCCGACACGGGCTATGCGGTCGACCCGTCCCTGACCGAACTGTCCAAGTTCATCGGGGAGGACCGCACAGTGCCGTTCATGGACCAGCTCTGGCCCAACCCCAAGGTGCAGCAGACCATGCTCAGCGGCCTCCAGGAGATCTTCAGCGGCCAGTCCACGCCGGAAAAGCTCCTCAAGGAAATGGACACCGACTACAAGGCCGGGAGCTGACCACGGGGCCGTCGAGCGTTGGGCGACCTTTCACATTTCCTCAGGGTTCATCGAATCAACGGAGGTTTGGCATGTCCCGCATACCGGGCGGAGCGTTGAGCCGTAGACAAGTGGTCGGCACCGTGGCCGTCTCCGCGGCAGGGCTGGCGCTGCCCACCGTCCCCGGCCTCCCCACACAGGAGGCCCACGCCGACGAGGAGGGCGACAGACACGGAGCGAGGGTCACCGGTCTCGCCGTCGACGGACGCGAGGACAACCCGCTCGGCGTCGACGACCCCGCCCCGCGACTGAGTTGGCGCGTCGTGGGCGTCGGTGCGGGATGGACTCAGGCCGCCTACCAGATCCGCGCGGCGCGCACGGAGCAGGATCTCGACAGGGGCCGTCTGCTGTGGGACAGCCGCAAGGTCCGCTCCTCGGCCCAGACCGACGTCGCATGGCACGGTCCCGTACCGTCCTCGCGCGACCGGATCGTCTGGCAGGTGCGGGCGTGGAGCACCAAGGGCGAGGCGACACCGTGGAGCCGGCCCGCCTCGTGGGAGACGGGGCTGCTCAAGCGCTCCGACTGGGGCAAGGCCCGGTGGATCGAGTATCCGGGCCGCACGGTCGACCAGCCACTGCCCGTGTTCGCCCGCGCCTTCCGGGTGGACAGGCACAGGGGGAAGATCGTCAGGGCGAGGCTGTACCTGTCCGGTGTCGGACTGCACGTGGCCCGGCTCAACGGCAAGCCCGTCACCGACGAGGTGCTCGCCCCGGGCAACTCGAACTACCAGCTCTCCACCGAGTACCGGGTCTTCGACGTCACCGGCCTCATCCGCAACGGAGACAACACCCTGGGCGTCGAACTGGGTCATGGCACAGCGCTGGTGACCCGGGCCGTCACGAATCCCACGACCGGCCGCACCGCCCCGTACAGCTGGTGGCAGAGTCAGTTCAAGGGCGGCGGGGCCCTCCTCGCCCCCGCTGCCCGAGGCGCCACCACCATCAGGGTGAACAACGTGGCCAACTACCACGTCGGCGGCACTCTCAACATCGACACCGGCGACGGCGGCGAGCGCCTGGAGTCACGCACGATCACCGCGATCGGCACCGCGGGCGCCGACGGCACCGGCATCACCTTCGAGCCCGGGCTGGCCTCCGCACACGAGAGCGGTGCCGCCGTCACCGGCTCGGGCAACTCGCTCGCGAGCACCGATCCGAGCGCGGGCGCCGCCGTCACACCACGTCTGATCGCCCGCCTGGAACTCACGAAGGACGACGGGACGGTCGAGACCGTCGTCAGCGACCGCTCGTGGAAGACGGCTCTCGGCCCGACCACCACCGCCAACTGGTACTCCGGAAGCGACTACGACGCCCGCCGCGAGCAGCCCGCCTGGACCGCCCCTGGCGCAGACCTCGGTGCATCGGCGAGACGGCGGGACGGCACGGCAATGAGCTGGGCCGACGCCGGAATCGCCCCGCCCCCCAATCTCACCACCGAGCTGGTGTGGCGCGTGGCCGAGCCGCTCAAGGTCGTCGACACACTGCGTCCGGTCAGCGTCAAGCAGCCGCAGCCCGGCGTGTGGGTCTTCGACTTCGGGCAGAACTTCGCCGGCCGGCCGCAGCTCCGGCTCGATGGCCCCCTCCCGGCCGGCACCACCGTCAAGCTGTACCCCGCCGAGTCGCTGAACGCCGACGGCACCGTCAACCAGGCGTCGATCACGGGTGGCGGCGCCGCTCGCGGTACCAACGTGTTCGCCGCCTACACGACGTACGGCGACAAACGGGGCGAGAAGTGGCACCCGCAGTTCCACTACTTCGGCATGCAGTGGCTGCAGGTGACCGGCCTGCCCGCGGACTACGTACCGACCCGGGACACGGTGACCGGCCTGCAGATCCACGCGGACGTTCCGTCCGCCGGTTCCGTGCGGACCTCCGACGACCGGATCAACCGCATTCACCGCATGGCCCGCTACTCGATCATGAGCAACACCATGTCCACCTTCACGGACTGCCCAGGCCGCGAAAAGCTCGCCTACCCCGCCGACTACGTGCAGCCCTTCGGCTCCCTGCACCGCACCTTCGGATACGCGGCCTACCTGCGCACCATGCAGCGCCATCTGGCGGAGGGGCAGTCCCGGGCCGGCGACGACATCGGCAACGTGGCGCTCAAGGCCCCGGTCTACGACTGGGGCTACACCGGCCGGTTCGGCGACGAGATCAACTGGGGCAACGGCATCATCCTGGTGCCCTGGCTGCTGTACGAGACGTACGGCGACACGCAGACGATGGCTCGCTACTACCCGCAGATGCAGGCCTTCCTCAACTACATCAGGACCAGGAAGGCCGGGACCGGCACGGACGCCTACATCGTGAATGCGGCCCTGGCCGACTGGATCGCCGGCGAGAACACCACGGGCCGCATCACCGGAACCCGGGGCTACCACCAGATCGCGGACCGCATGGCCCGGATGGCAGCGCTGATCGGACGCGATGTGGACGCGTCCGAGTACCGCAACCTCGCTTCCAACATCAAGGACGCGTTCAACGACGCCTTCTACAACGCGGCCCTCGGCCGGTACACCGCCGAGGGCGACAACGGCGGTGCCGGGGCGACGCAGGCCGCACAGGCGCTGGCGCTGGACGAAGGCCTGGTACCGGAGGGCGAACGCGGGAGAGTTCTCGACGCACTGGTGGAACTGGTCCGTGCCCACCAGCCGTTCGGCGGCGGACCGCATTTCAGCGGTGGCACCATCGGCCTCGCACCGATCGTCAAGGCTCTCCACGAGGGTGGCCGCGACGATGTCCTCTGGGAGGTCCTCCAGGAGGACACCCGCCCGAGCTACGGCTACTTCATGGCGCCCACCACCGCCAATCCCAACGGGCTGACGACCGTTCCCGAACAGTGGGACATGGGCAACTCCAAGAACCACATGATCCTCCTCCAGATCGAGGAGTGGTTCCACAGCGGCCTGGTCGGCATCCGCCAGGAACGCGGCAAAGCCGGCTACCGCGAGCTCGTTGTCGATCCCCGACCTGTCGGCGGACTCACCCGGGCTGAGGGCAGCTACCGCACACCGTACGGCGTGGTGTCCGCGCAGTGGACCCGCAAGAACGGCAGGTTCCGCCTCGACGTGACACTTCCGCCGAACACCACGGCGGAGATTCGGATGCCCACGGGCGACCGTGCCACCTACCGCGTCGGCTCGGGCAGGCACACGTTCACCACCAGCGATCCGCTGAGCGGTTCCCGGAAGACCGAGAGGACCAAGGCGTGAGCCGTGAAGCGCACAGCGCGGACGACGCCCACCACGATCTCCGCGGGGGAACTGCACCTCGCGGACACGGAATGGCACTGGACCGTCGAACCGTGCTCGCGGCGACTGCCGGTGTCGTGTCGGCAGGAACCGGTGTCGTAGGAGGCGGAGTGAGCGAGGCAACGGAAGTGTCCCGTCGTGCGGAGGACGGCGCGGTGACGGGACTGACGGTGGAACACCTGACCGATCCCCTCGGTGTTGATGCGGGGAGGCCGCGTTTCGGGTGGCGCATGCGGGCCGCCGCCCGAGGGAGGAGCCAGGGGGCGTACCAGATCCTCGTGGCGAGTTCTCCGGACAGACTGAGCCCGGCCCGAGCGGACATCTGGAACAGCGGCCGCGTCCGCTCCTCCGACTCGGTGGCCGTCCGCCACGCGGGCAGGTCACTGCGCGCCTCGACCCGATACCACTGGACTGTCACCGTGTGGGACGCCGAAGGCCGCCCGGCCGGTACCGCGTCCCCTGCCTCCTTCGAGACCGGCCTCATGAGCACCGACGGCGTCGGCGGATGGGAGGGAGCGCAGTGGATCGGGATGAAGGGCAAGGCTCCCAACTCGGCCGGGGCGCCGATGCTGCGGAAGGAAGCAGCGCTCAAGAAGCGGACCCCCGTCCGCGAGGCGCGGCTCTACGTGTCGTCCCTGGGCGTGTACGACGCCTACGTCAACGGACGCCGGGTGACCGTGGAGCAGGACGGCGCTGCCACGATCGAACTGCTGCCACCGGGCTCGACGAACTACGACGCGCGCGTCAACTACATGACGTACGACGTCACGAGCCTCGTGACGCGCGAGTCGGACGTCACCCTCGCGTTCGTCCTGGGCAACGGCTGGTACAACAGCCGTATCTCCGAGGGCAGTACGTACTACTCGCAGGACGGCAACGCTCTGGCGGTCAAGGCCAGGCTGCTGATCCGGTACACCGATGGGGCCTCGCAGACACTCGTCACCTCTGCGGGCGGCGGCTGGAAGGCCACGGACACCGGCCCCTACCGCGCCGACGACATCTACGACGGCCAGACCTACGACGCCCGCAAGGAGCTGCCCGGCTGGACGGCGCACGGCTTCGACGACGCCACCTGGACGGACGTGGAACGAGTCGCCTTCGACGACAGGTTCCCGGAGGCTCAACTCCTCGCCTACCCCGGCGAGAGCGCACGCCTGACGCCGAAGTGGGACCGGCGGCCGCAGTCGATCACCGTGGCCACCGGAGTGACCGGACAGGACAACAGTCCCAACGGCCGAGGGCGTATCGTCGTCGACCCCGCCCGGACGGTGACCGACCCCGCGAAGGCGGCCTCCGCACCGGTCACGATCGGCGACGGCGAGACGGCCGTCTTCGACCTCGGCCAGAACATGGTCGGTGTCGCCCGCTACCGTCTGCGCGGCCCGGCCGGAGCCAAGGTCGAGTTCAGGTTCGGCGAGATGCTGAACGACGACAGCGTCGGCGCGGACGGACCCGAGGGCTCCGTCTACCGGGCCAATCTCCGCAGCGCCAAGGCCACCAGCACGTACATCCTCAAGGGCGACCGGAGTGGCGAGACCCACCAGGACTCCCTGACCTTCTACGGCTTCCGCTACGTCTCCGTCACCACGACGGACACTGTCACGATCACCGGCCTGACCGGGAAGGTCGCCACGTCCGCGATCCGCGAGACGGGCAGCTTCACCACCAACGACCCCGACATCAACCAACTGGCGAGCAACATCCGTTGGGGCCAGCGCGGCAACTACCTCTGGGTGCCCACCGACTGCCCGCAGCGCGACGAACGCCTCGGCTGGACCGGCGACACCCAGGTCTTCGCGACCACCGGCCTCTACAACGCCGACGCCGGTGTCTTCCTCAGCCACTTCCAGGACACCGTCGTCGACTCCGCCGTCATCTACGGCGCGGACAAGGCCCAGTTCACCGGTGTCGCCCCCGGCGGACGCTACAACTTTCCCGGGGGCGGCAGCGGTTGGGCCGACTGCGGAGTCGTCCTGCCGTGGACGGTCTGGCAGATGACCGGCGACGCGGCCATCGTGAAGGACAACTGGCCGGCCATGACCCGCTATCTGGACTGGATCCGGCAGCAGACCGGCGACACCCACGCCGGACAGGGCTCCCTCACCGGCGACTGGCTCGCCCCGCAGAAGACCAGCGCCCAGATGATGAGCGACATCTACTACGGCTACAGCACCCGGCTGATGGCTCAGATGGCCCGCGGGATCGGCCGGACGGCTGAAGGAGAGGAGTACGAGCGGCTCTTCGGGCACATCAAGCAGGCATTCATCGCCAAGTACCTGAGCACCGAGGGCGGCACGGTCACGGTGAAGTCCAGTCTCGGCGACGCCTCCCCGATCGAACCGGGCGCCGACCCCAACCAGAAGACGGAGGACAACAGCCAGACCGCCCTGGTGTGGGTGCTCAAGCTCGGCTTCTACCAGACGCAGGCCCAACGCCGTACTCTCGTCGGCCTGTTGGCCGACAACATCGGCAACGACGCGGCCTACAAGGCTGCGCACCCGAACAGCAGCCGGGTGCGGTACGCCGAGAACACGCTGTCCGTCGGATTCCTCGGCGTCAACCTCCTCGCCCCTGTGCTGAGTGACGAGGGCCGCGCGGACCTGGCGTACAAACTGCTGCACCAGGACGCGCTGCCGTCCTGGCTCTACTCGGTGAGGAACGGCGCGACGACCGTCTGGGAGCGCTGGAACTCCTACTCCGAGGAAGACGGGTTCGGCCCGGTCAGCATGAACTCCTTCAACCACTACGCCTACGGCGCGATCATGGAATGGATGTACGCCTACATGGCAGGCATCGCCCGTGACCCGGACAGCCCCGGCTTCAAGCGCTTCCTTCTCCAACCCCACATCGATCCGACGGGCCGAGTCACTCGGGTCTCGGGCTCGTACGAGTCGCCGTACGGCGAGATCAGGAGTGAGTGGGCGGTCGAGGACGCGGGCCGGACCCTGGTGTACGACGCTGTCGTTCCCGCGAACAGCGAGGCGACACTGCGTCTTCCGGCCGCTTCCGCCGATGCTGTCCGAGAGGGACGAAAGCCGCTGTCGGAAGCGAACGGGATGCGTTTCGTCGGCCACGACGACGGAGTGTCCTCGTACCGGATCCCGTCCGGCCACTACCACCTGACCGCCCGGCTCCACTGAGCTGCGGACGTCGTACGGACCAGTGACCGGTCCGCGGTACGGGTACCGCGGACCGGTTGGTCGATCTGTGCCGCGTCAGCACCGCCAGGATGCCTTCGTACGGGACCTCCTCCACCAGGTCGCGACAGCACACCGTGCCGCGGCGGACTCGGCCGGAGTCACCCTCACCGTCCGTAGGGCCATGGCGCGTCGTTTCGTGGAGGCCGGTGCCGGCGTCGTACTTCCGCGCGGCGCACGGAACTTGTAGCAGGGGTTCGCTCACGCTGATGTCCGGCGGCGGTGGATGGGTCCTGCGCTCCAGGTCAGGGACGTGCCCGAGCCCTCGTTCAGCATGCCGCCCGTGGCGGTGGCTTCGGCATCGTGGGCCTCACCGAACGCGTCACCGCCCTCGGCGGCGAACTGCGCACCGGCCCGCGCCCGCACACCGGCTGGGAGGTCATGGCCGCGCTCCCCACGGTGGGGACGGGCGCGAAGCGACTCGCCCTCTGAGGCAGCCCGCCCTCAAGGACGTCAGCCGGGCGGCAGGCAGTGGTCGCCGGGTGCGACAGTCTTCAGGTACGGGATGCGGCCCGGGCAGCTCAAGGAGATCCGGACGTTCGATCCGGAGTGTCAGGGCGAGCTGGTCGTTCACTTCGCAGCAGGCCACCTTGCGTCGTCTGAACAAGGCGTTCGCCGTGTTCCTCCGCCGCGTCAAGTCCGGTGACACGCCCGGCTATCCGCGCTCTCGCGGGGTGAACCGGTTCGACACGGTGGACTGCCCCAACGACGGCGACGGCCGCCGGTGGAAAGGTGAGGGTCGTCGGTGGTTCGTCGTCGCCGAACTGCACGGCAAGGTCCGCCGGCAGCGGCCCGACCACGTACACAAGACCGCGCTCGGCCTGGTCCGCGCACACGACGTCATCGCGCACCACCCAGGAAAAGTTCCACTGTGTCGCCTACGGCCACAGCACACACGCCGATACGGTGGGTGCTCTTAGCGTTCTACCGGCCGGGCTGGTCCGTCGCAACGCCAACCCGGCAAAGCGAGAAGCCCCCGGCTCCAGCCGTAGGAGGAGTCACGACCATCGAAGTGCGCCCGGCTACGGTCTTCGAGGACGTCCGCACCCTGGTCGGCCCGAAGTCACCCGGGGCCAGCGTCTGTTGGTGCCTGAGCTACCGGATCCCGTCCAAGCTCAACAACGAGCTTCGCGGGCCGGCCCGCGGCGAATACGTCGCCGAACTGTGCCGTACGGGACCCCCTCTGGGAGTACTCGCCTACGACGGCGACGAGCCGGTCGGCTGGGCCGCGGTGGCGCCCCGCGCAGACACCTCCTTCGCGCGCAACCGCAAGATCCCGCACGTCGACGACCTCCCGGTCTGGTCGCTGTGGTGCATCCGCGTACGCCCCGGCCATCGGAAGCACGGCATCTCGCACGCCCTCATCGCCGGGGCGGTCGAGCACGCCCGCGACCAGGGCGCACCGGTAATCGAGGCCTACCCCCTCGACAACGGGGACGCCAAGGTCGACATGACGATGGCGTACGCGGGGCTCCGTAAGAACTTCGAGCGCGCCGGGTTCACCCACGCCGCCGACACCACCTCGGTACTGGCCGGCCATCCCCGCATCCTGATGCGCCTCGACCTGCGCTGACAGTCGGCAGGAACCATCCCAACTCGGCTCGTCTCCTTGCTCTTTGGCCACTGGCCGGGCCGGTCGCCGCACGTCGGGTCAGGTGGTGGACTGTGTTTCGATGACGGCGATACGCCCGCCCTGCGCCAGGTGTGCCCGGCAGTTCTGAACGATGCGGACGCAGTTCGCGTCGTCCCAGTCGTGCAGGATGTACTTGAGGACGTAGAGGTCCGCCGCCGTGACGATGTGGGGCAGGTCGAACACCCCGCCGTTGAGTTCGGGGTTGGCTCGCATCATGGCCCGGACGACGTCCCGCCGGCTCCGCCGATGTCCAGCGCGAGGTCGACGCCCTTGGTGTCCAGCACGGCGGCGACGTCGAGGGCGGCGGCGCGTGACAGATTGCTCATGGACTCGGTGACGGAGGAGGCTTCGTCGAGGCGCTTGGCGAAGCCAGTCGAAGATGTTCGCCTCGCCATGGGCCGCCGTGACCTGGTGTCGGCCCGTTCGGACGGCCTCGGGGACCTGCCCCACGACAGCTGATAAGGGCTGTCCCGTAGCTGCCGCAGAGCGAGCAACAGCCCTGCGGCAACGGGGCGGTTTCGAGTTTCGGGGCGGCCTGGGTCACATGGCTGATCGCCGAAGAGTCTCCCGCCACTCGTCCACCACATCGCGGGACTCATCCAAGGCGGGATCTCGACTTCCGCCGGGTGCGTAGGCCGGGGACCGGTCCGCGTGGAGCGGCTCATGGGCGCAGTACCAGGCTCGCTTGGCACCCGCTTGCTCCGCGTCCGTGCCTGTCAGTAGATAGTCGAGCAGTGCGGTCGTGGCCCGGCGGCGTCCGAATGCGTAGACCGCTGGTTCGACGAACCAGCGACAGAAGCGGGGGTCCGGGTCGTAGACGGCTGCGGCCATCAACGAGGCGAAGAACTCTTCGGGCAGGCAGGGGCGTTCGAGTAGCGGCTTGCGTGCCGCATGGGCCAGGTGCCGCGCGCGGCGGGCTTCCGGCACGCCGGCCGCGTTCCCGAGGTCCAGCAGCTGCGCCACCTCGGCGGCGCATGACAGGAATGACTGCGCAGGCGAATCGATACTTTTCACAACAGAACAACAATGATGCTCAGCCCCGCTGAGGTGAAGCAGGCTTCGCGTACTTGGACTGTTCCTGTCAGGGGGATCATGCGTCGCGTTGTCACGGCACCCGCGCTTGCAGCGGCCTGCTGCCTCAGCCTCACCGCCTGTTCCGACCGCGACGACAGAAGCGATCCACAGCCGAGTCCGCGCACCGCGCTCACGTTGGGGCAGGGCTCCGACACCGCCGGGGTCGACGGCAAAGGCACTGTGAAGATCACTGCGGACAGCGTGGCCTACGTCGAGACAGCCGGCTCATCCGCCCCGGAGCACGATCTCTTCGCCGTCGTCAGGTACGACGCCGCAAATCGGTCCAAGACCCCGGTGACAAGCACTGTCGACACGGGTGGCTTCCGATGGAAACCACCCGACGGGCATACCGTCAGCGCGGGTAACACCACGGCTGCGCGCGGGGTGTTTGCCTTTGGATCCAGTGAAGGTGGAGCAACAGTGCCACCCAAGGTCCTCACAACCGACACGATTGCCTTCGACATCACCACCGCCCGGAAGGGAGCCACCCTCATCTACGTCGACGGCGACGACGTCACTTACCGATGGAAGATCCCTCCCACAAGCTCCGGATCTACAGCCACCGCACTGGAGTCCGCCTTGCAGTAGTGCTGCACCTCTGGCGAAGCTGATGCACTGGCCATCGACTTCTCCCGGCCGGCACGCTACAACGACTCGTCCGACTCACCCGACACTGCCAAGACCCCTGCCCTCACTGGACAACCCCCACCCCATACGGGCCAACCTTTGGTCTGGTGAGGAACCCTGGATTTCGGAAGGGCGGGCGAGGCGCCCGTCGATCGGGCGCGATTGGCACGGCAGAGGGGCGTAGGCGCGGTCCGTGGTCCGTCAGTCTGGGGCGTCGCTGGTCTGGAGATCCACTTGGCGGGTTTCTCCGTTGCCCAGGGTGACGTCGGCGGCGACCGGGGAGGAACCGGAGGCGACGACGGTGTAGGGGCCCGGGGTCAGGCCCCTCAGGGTGTACGTGCCGTTCTCACTGGTTGTGGACGTGGTCACGACATCGCCATGGGTGTTCAACAGGGTGATGTGGGCGTGGGGGACGGGACGATCGGTGTGTGCGTGGCGCACGGTGCCGTGCACACCGCAGATCGCCGTCAGCGTGAGGTCCGAGAGGGCCGGTTCCGCACCCGTTGTGACCTGTACGGCGCGGGGCTCGTGCCCCTTGGCCGACACGACCAGCATGTGCGAACCGGGTTCCGCTGATGCCAGCTCGTACGCCCCGTCCTGACCCGATCTGGCGATCGCCTTCTGGTGGCCGTAGCGGTCGACGAGTGTGAGGGTGGCGTGGACCAGCGGCTTGCCGGCGCTGTCCCGTACTCTGCCGCGCAGTTCCAGAGCAGGTGGCGTGGCCGAACCGGCCTCAATGGCCGCCGGCGAGGCCATGGCTGCAGGCGTCATGGGTGTCGGTGAAGTGGGCAACGGCTTGGTGCGGCCACGGATCAGTGAAGCGGCCGCGGCGGCCAGGGCCATGGCGATGGCGAGGGAAAAGACGATGACCAGACCGTCGTGGAACGGCTGCGAGATCAGGTGGGGGAAGAACTCACGCCCCGTGAGGTGCGCTGAGGCAGTCGCGCGTGGTTGCGGACAGATGGCCAAGGCGCGTCTGGTCGCGGCTTGATGGTTCGGAGAAGGATCAGGACCACCGAGTCCTACGATGAGGGGGCCCGCCTTCCGCCCGACCAGCAAGGAACACCAGGCCGTGGACGTCGAGTTACCTCCGTTCGTACGCGACAGCGCCACCCGGTTCGGGGCCGGTGTGCCGTACGCCCTGAAGGTCCTGGCCGGCCAGTTGGCCGACGACCCGGACATGGGTCGGCCCTCGAATCTGCCGGGGATCCTCACCGTGACGGTGGACGGCGAGCTGTTCGAGGACTGCCCTGCCCTGGCCGTCGGCTACATCCGCGAGCCCGACCGGATCGAGATCCGGTATGTGAACCCGATCTCGTTCGCCGAGCCCGCGGAGTCCGCCGAGCCCGTTGCGGACGCCCAGGACCAGGAGCAGCAGGAGGGGCACGCAGACTCAGCCACCGACGCGGTCACCGTGCGGGAGGTCGCGGATGCCTGGCAGCGCGTCACCGGCTGGCTCCAGCGGAACGCCCCCGATTCCTACGCCGCGCTCCGTGCCGGCGCCCGCCCCACCGCCATCGCCGCCCTGGAGGGTGACCTCGGCATCCGGATACCCGTCGAGTTGCACGTCCTGTGGCTGCTGACGGCGGGTGAGGACGGGGCCGATGGCGCGGGATGCCTTCCGGGCAATTGGGCTCTCATGACCCTGGACGCCGTGGCCGCCACCTACCGGCTGAAGATGGACTCCCAGGCCGACCATGACACCTTCAACACGGACCGCCCCGAGGACGAGCGGATCACCGTGTGGAAGGCAACCTGGATTCCGGTTGTCGCCCTGGGCCCGGCTGACGGCACCTCGGGCCTGTACCTGGACGCCGCGACCGGCTACCTGGGCCGTTGGTCCCGCTACAACGAAGCCCCGGGCGAGGAACTCGACACGCTGGTCACCTACTTGGAAGAGGCTGCCGACATGCTCGAGGCCCCGGCCCTGGCCACGCGGGACAAGCCCGGCCTGATCGGTGGGGCGCTGGTGTGGCTCAGCAGCATCAACCCCGCACAGGAAGACCGGTGGCAGCCCTGGACCGGCTGACCACACCGGTCGTTGTCCGTCTCTTCAGTGGGTGACCAGCAGGCCCCGGCTGCGCAGTACTCGCCGCTCCAGCGGGCTGAAGATGAGCAGGTCGATGGCGATTCCGACGATCAGGATGAGGAGGATGGCGAGGAAGACCATGGACATGCTGTTGGCGGTGCG
>NZ_JAPWHT010000219.1:0-16804 GCF_027270795.1 Streptomyces sp. ActVer | reverse complement strand
GCCGGACGAGGACAAGTACTCCACGACCCGCAACGAAATGCTCGACCAGCTGGCATACATGCTGGGGTGGTGCCGGATCGCCTTGGGACCGGCCGTCGGCGTACGCGCCCTGGGGGCGGCCGGAGGCGTGTGCGCCCTCGGATCGTCCCAGCGCATGGGCGCCATGACGTTTCTGCTTGGCCTCGGCGAGCTTGCGCAGGCACGACCAGCGGGCGAGGGCGTACAGCCAGGCCCTGCGGTCGTCGGGCGCCTCCGGGCCACGCTGGCCGCGACGCTCGGCGAGCGCGAGTACGTCACCGAGGGCGGCGGTCGCCGTGTCGTGGTCGCACAGCACGGACAGGCAGTAGGTGAACAGACCGTCCAGGTACGGCTCGTAGCGCGGAGGCGGGCACTGCGCCAGCGTGCGCGCCGCCGCCCGGTCGCGCGCCTCGCGGTGCGCCCGGTGTGCGCTGGCAGTGCGGGTCGAGGTCTCGGGACTGCGGCTCATCACCCGTGCGACCGTAGGGGCCGGGCGGTGGCCCCTTCTTGCTGCTTGAGCACATTTAATCCGTACGGGTGAAACGATCCCTCATAAGGGGACAGGAACCCTGAATTCCATGGCGTGTTCCTGACGAGTCGTGGCCGGTTTGTGAAGGGTGCCCGGTTATCGGCATCGGGCGCGGAACGGACCGGCACCGCGCTGTCAGTGGGGGCGGTTACGGTTCGTGTCATGGCTGCCCGTACGAAGACCGCGAAGGACCGGCCGTCCTACCGCTGCACCGAGTGCGGCTGGCAGGCGGCCAAGTGGCTCGGCCGCTGCCCCGAATGCCAGGCATGGGGGACGATCGACGAGTACGGCGCGCCCGCGGTGCGTACGACGGCCCCCGGCCGGGTCACCACGTCCGCGCTGCCCATCGGCCAGGTCGACGGCCGGCAGGCGACCGCCCGACCGACCGGCGTGCCCGAGCTGGACCGGGTGCTCGGCGGCGGGCTCGTACCGGGCGCGGTCGTGCTCGTGGCGGGCGAGCCGGGCGTCGGCAAGTCCACGCTGCTGCTGGACGTGGCGGCGAAGGCGGCCAGCGACGAGCACCGCACGCTCTACATCACGGGTGAGGAGTCGGCGAGCCAGGTCCGGCTGCGCGCCGACCGCATCAAGGCGATCGACGACCACCTGTATCTGGCGGCGGAGACCGATCTGGCCGCGGTCCTCGGCCACTTGGACGCGGTGAAGCCGTCCCTGCTCATCGTCGACTCCGTACAGACGGTGGCCTCTCCGGAGATCGACGGCGCCCCCGGAGGCATGTCCCAGGTCCGCGAGGTGGCCGGCGCCCTGATCCGTGCCTCCAAGGAGCGCGGCATGGCCACCCTGCTGGTGGGCCACGTCACCAAGGACGGCGCCATCGCGGGACCGCGCCTCCTGGAGCACCTCGTGGACGTGGTCCTGAGCTTCGAAGGCGACCGGCACGCGCGCCTCAGGCTCGTACGAGGCGTCAAGAACCGTTACGGGACGACGGACGAGGTCGGCTGCTTCGAGCTGCACGACGAGGGCATCACGGGCCTGACCGACCCGAGCGGTCTGTTCCTGACCCGGCGTGCCGAGCCCGTCCCCGGCACCTGTCTGACCGTCACCCTGGAAGGCCGCCGCCCCCTGGTGGCCGAGGTCCAGGCGCTCACCGTGGACACCCAGATCCCCACCCCGAGGCGTACGACCTCCGGTCTGGAGACCTCCCGGGTCCAGATGATGCTCGCCGTCCTGGAGCAGCGCGGCCGGATCAGTGCCATCGGGAAGCGGGACATCTACACCGCGACGGTCGGCGGTGTGAAACTCACCGAGCCCGCCGCGGACCTCGCGATCGCGCTCGCGCTGGCCAGCGCCGCGAGCGACGCCCCGCTGCCCAAGAACCTCGTCGCGATCGGCGAGGTGGGCCTCGCGGGCGAGGTCAGACGGGTCACGGGCGTCCAACGCAGACTCGCCGAAGCCCATCGGCTGGGCTTCACCCACGCCCTTGTTCCGAGCGATCCGGGCAAGGTCCCTGCCGGCATGAAGGTCCTGGAAGTCGGCGACATGGGAGACGCGCTGAGGGTCCTCCCGAGGTCGCGTCGGCGAGAGGCCCCACGGGACGAGGAAGAGCGCCGGTAGACTTTGCCCAGGTCTCGCCCGTCCGTACGAACTCAGGGCGCCCCCAGACACCTGCGACCGGAGGAGTGCAGTGGCAGCCAACGACCGGGCAGCAGTTCCCGGCAAGTCCGCCGGGAGTTCCGGTGCCGATGGCCTGATGCGCACCTCACTCAGCGCCGTGGCACCCGGCACAGGGCTGCGTGACGGCCTGGAGCGCATCCTCCGCGGCAACACCGGCGGGCTCATCGTGCTCGGCTGGGACAAGACCGTCGAGGCGATGTGCAGCGGCGGTTTCGTGCTGGACGTCGAGTTCACGGCGACCCGGCTGCGCGAGCTGTGCAAGCTCGACGGCGGCATCATCGTCGACAAGGACATCACCAAGATCCTGCGGGCCGGTGTGCAGCTGGTGCCCGACCCGACCATCCCGACGGAGGAGACCGGCACCCGTCACCGCACGGCGGACCGGGTGAGCAAGCAGGTCGGCTTCCCCGTCGTCTCCGTCTCCCAGTCCATGCGGCTGATCGCGCTCTACGTGGACGGGCAGCGGCGGGTCCTGGAGGACTCGGCCGCGATCCTCTCCCGCGCGAACCAGGCCCTCGCCACGCTGGAGCGCTACAAGCTCCGCCTCGACGAGGTCGCCGGCACGTTGTCGGCCCTCGAAATCGAGGACCTGGTCACCGTCCGGGACGTCTCGGCTGTGGCCCAGCGGCTGGAGATGGTGCGCCGGATCGCGACCGAGATCGCCGAGTACGTGGTCGAGTTGGGCACGGACGGGCGGTTGCTCGCGCTTCAGCTGGACGAGTTGATCGCCGGGGTCGAGCCCGAGCGGGAGCTTGTCGTGCGGGACTATGTGCCCGAGCCGACCGCCAAGCGGTCGCGGACCGTTGACGAGGCGTTGTTCGAGCTCGACGCGCTCACCCATGCGGAGCTTCTCGAACTGCCCACGGTGGCTCGGGCGTTGGGGTACACAGGGTCGCCCGAGGCGCTCGACTCCGCGGTTTCGCCCCGCGGGTTTCGGTTGTTGGCCAAGGTGCCGCGGTTGCCGGGGGCCATTATCGACCGGCTTGTTGAGCACTTCGGGGGGCTGCAGAAGCTGCTCGCTGCGAGTGTGGATGATCTGCAGACCGTGGATGGGGTGGGGGAGGCTCGGGCTCGTAGTGTGCGGGAGGGGCTTTCCCGGTTGGCCGAGTCTTCGATTCTTGAGCGGTACGTGTAGCCGTCCGGCGGTTTGGCGGGGGGCGCGTTGTTGGCTGGGTGCGGGTTGGTGGGGGCTGGTCGCGCAGTTCCTCGCGCCCCTGGAGATTGCGCCGTTCCCCGCGCCCCTGGGTGGGTGGGGCTGGCGTTGTGATGTCCGTGCCGCGCCGTGGGGGCTGAGCGTGCAGTTCCCCGCGCCCCTAAAGACTGCGCAGTTCCTCGCGCCCCTAAAAACTGCGCCGTTCCCCCGCACACCCAAAGACTGTGCCGTCCCCCTCACACCCAAAGACTGTGCCGTTCCCCGCGCCTCTGAAGGATGGCGCTGTTCCCCGCGTCCCTTTTTGGGGTGCTAGTCCTTCTTCAGGACGAATGAAGTTTGGACCTTTGGCAGGCCGGGGGCCTTGGCCTCTACCAAGTAGGTTCCCGCTGTTGCCGTGATGGCCGGTGGGGTGGCGCACTCGGGGGCGCTGGACTTGCGGTTCCACTGGATGGTGTGGGTTGCGCGGTCGTTGGCCGGGATGCGGTAGAGGATGGAGGCGGAGCCTGTCGGGCAGTCGGCCGAGGACCAGATCTCGTCGTCGCTCTCCGCCTGGGTGATGGTCAGGACCGCGCTCTTGGGGCCGAGATCGAGCTTGCAGTCGCTGCCGGAGGAGTTTCTGGCGATCAGTTCGAAGGTGGGCTTCTCGCCGGGCGCGTACGCGTTGTTGACGCTGCGCAGGGTCAACTTCACGGCACCGGCGGTGCAGTTGGGCAGGCTGGAGCCGGCCGGGAGCGTGTCGCCGGAGCCTCCGCCGCCCGCGCCGTCGTCCACGCTGCCACCGCCCGAGGCGGATCCCCCGGCTCACCCGGCGGTGGAACCGTCCGAGTCCCCGGAGCCCGCCGAGCCGCCGGACCCGCCGGACCCGCCGTCGCTTCCGTCGTCCGACTCGTCGCGCCCGCCCGGGGCCTGGCTGATCGCGGGATCGGAGCCGGAGGGGCCGGGCGTGATCGAAGCGGTGGGGTTCTTGCCGTTGGACCCGTCGGCGTCGTTCTTGCCGTCGTCCCCGCCGCCCGAGGTGACCACCCACGTGATCAGCAGTGCCAACACCGCGACCATGGACACGAGAATGGCCCTCCGTCGCCAGTAGATGGAGGAGGGAAGCGGCCCGACCGGATTGCGCATAGATCCCACGGCGCAAACTGTACGAGAGATCCGGGAGTTCACTGTCCCCACCCGCCGCTCGGACCATCATCTTTTACAGATCATCGCCCCGGAGACGCCTCGCAAGGGGCGCGGGGCTGTGACATTGTGCGGCTCCGCCGCGTGGGCGCGACAAGCCCCCGCCCGCCCGCGGACAACACACGACGGCAGCCCCGCCAAACCGTCGGAGACGCCACCGCATGGGAGGATCGGGGTGCCATGACTGCGCCCACGAAACCCACATCCCACGCCCAGGCCGACGCGCAAGAAACCGTCGGCGACGACCTGCACGCCCCTGTCATCGACTGGTTCGAGGACAACGCGCGCGACCTGCCATGGCGGCGGGCCGACGCGGGACCGTGGGGAGTGATGGTCAGCGAGTTCATGCTGCAGCAGACGCCGGTGAGCCGGGTGCTGCCGGTGTACGAGCAGTGGCTCGCCCGCTGGCCGCGCCCCGCCGACCTCGCCGAGGACGCGCCGGGCGAGGCCGTCCGCGCCTGGGGCCGCCTCGGTTACCCGCGCCGCGCGCTGCGACTGCACGGCGCGGCGGTCGCCATAACTGAGCGCCACGGCGGCGACGTACCCACGGAACACGCCCAGTTGCTCGCGCTGCCCGGCATCGGCGAGTACACGGCGGCCGCGGTGGCCTCCTTCGCGTACGGGCAGCGGCACGCCGTGCTCGACACGAACGTGCGGCGCGTGTTCGCGCGGGCCGTCACCGGTGTCCAGTACCCGCCGAACGCCACGACCGCCGCCGAACGCAAGCTCGCCCGCGCCCTGTTGCCCGACGACGAGCGCACGGCCTCGCTCTGGGCCGCCGCGTCCATGGAGCTCGGCGCGCTCGTCTGCACGGCGAAGAACGAGAGTTGTGTGCGGTGCCCGATCGCGGCCCAGTGCGCCTGGCGGCTGGGAGGCAAGCCCGCGCACGAGGGGCCGCCGCGGCGCGGACAGACGTACGCGGGCACGGACCGGCAGGTGCGCGGGCGGCTGCTCGCCGTGCTGCGCGAGGCGGTCGCGCCGGTCCCGCAGTCGGTCCTGGACCGGGTGTGGGACGAGCCGGTCCAGCGCGCCCGGGCCCTGGACGGGCTGGTCGCCGACGGACTCGTCGAGCCCCTCGCGGGCGGTCTGTACCGGCTCCCGCTGAGCTGACTCACAGGTTCCACCGGGGTCAGTGACAGTTCGTCTTGACAACTCCCGGTGGGCAAAACGCCCCATACCAACCCCAGTCGTCACCTCGCTTTACCCATCCCCTACTTCCGTTACACAACCGACGGACAGCCGAGCGCTTCCCGCAGGCTCGTTCGGACAACCCCGTGACAACCGCTCCGTAACTTCAGTGCCGTACCGCGGACCAGCGGTACGGCAGGCAACGGACAACCGGCAGCACACAGGTCGGAAAACGGGGACGGAGGCGGTTGGAATGGCGCATGGCGAGGTGCTCGAGTTCGAAGAGTACGTACGCACCCGGCAGGACGCGCTGCTGCGCAGCGCACGCCGCCTGGTCCCCGACCCGGTCGACGCCCAGGACCTCCTGCAGACCGCGCTGGTCCGCACGTACGGCCGCTGGGACGGCATCGCCGACAAGCGTCTCGCCGACGCCTATCTGCGCCGCGTCATGATCAACACACGTACGGAGTGGTGGCGGGCCCGCAAGCTGGAGGAGGTCCCCACCGAGCAGCTGCCGGACGCGAGCGTGGACGACTCCACCGAGCAGCACGCCGACCGCGCGCTCCTGATGGACATCATGAAGGTGCTCGCTCCGAAACAACGCAGTGTCGTCGTGCTGCGACACTGGGAGCAGATGTCCACGGAGGAGACCGCCGCCGCCCTCGGCATGTCGGCCGGCACGGTCAAGAGCACACTGCACCGGGCGCTCGCCCGGCTCCGCGAGGAGCTGGAGCGCCGGGCGTCCGACGAACACGACGGGCTCGGCGCGGGTGTGCCGGAGCGTGAGGAGCGGGAGCGTTGCGCGGCGTAGGCACGACGGTTCCACGGCCCGGCGGGCCCTTGAAGGCGGTGATCGCGGCGGTGGCCGTGCTCGCCGCCCTCGGCCTTTTGGTGTCCGCCTGCGGCACGGGCGGCACCGGCGCCCGGGACGAGGGTCCCGCCTCCGACTCGGTGTCCGCGGGCGCCGTGGAGGCCGGCACCCCCTCCGCCTCCCCGACCAGGGAACGCGCGGACGCGATCAGGCTCGTCCGGGCCGACCCGGGTGTCAGCGCGGCGGTCAAGCGCGACCTGAAGCCCTGCTTCGGCGACGAGTACCCGGTCGACGTGTCGTACGGAAACCTCACCGGCGGGACCGCTGACGACGTCCTGGTCAACGTGATGACCTGCGGCGACGCGGTCGGCGTCGGCTCGTACGTGTATCGCGAGGACGGTGACGCGTACAAGAATGTCTTCCGGGCAGAGGAGCCTCCGGTCTACGCGGAGATCGACCGGGGCGATCTGGTGGTCACCCAGCAGGTGTACGGGAAGGGCGACTCGCTGGAGTATCCGTCCGGCGAGCAGGTCATCACGTACCGCTGGACGGCGAACCGCTTCGCGGAGCGGGCCCGGACGACGAACGACTACAGCAAGGTGGTGGGCGGCGAGACGCCGGTCCCGACCGAGAACTAGACCGGCCACCTCCGCAGCCGACCCGACCGACCGAGAAACTGAGAGCACCGGATGGCAGAGCAGACCCACGTCCTGTTCGTCGAGGACGACGACGTCATCCGCGAGGCCACCCAACTCGCGCTGGAGCGCGACGGCTTCGTGGTCACCGCGATGCCCGACGGTCTGTCGGGGCTGGAGGCGTTCCGCACCGACCGGCCCGACATCGCGCTGCTCGACGTGATGGTGCCGGGGCTCGACGGTGTGTCGCTGTGCCGTCGGATCCGGGACGAGTCGACCGTGCCCGTGATCATGCTGTCGGCCCGCGCCGACTCGATCGACGTCGTCCTGGGTCTTGAGGCGGGCGCCGACGACTATGTGACGAAGCCCTTCGACGGGGCCGTCCTGGTCGCGCGGATCCGTGCCGTGCTGCGGCGCTTCGGGCACGCGAGCGGGCCGCGGTCCGCCGCCGAGTCCGAGGGCGGCTCGTCCGTCCCCGCCGGCGGCGTGCTGTCCTTCGGTGACGGTGACGGCGAGCTGGAGATCGACACCGTGGGCATGGAGGTGCGCAGGGGTGGTACGCCGGTGGCACTGACGCCCACCGAGATGCGGCTGCTCCTGGAGTTCTCGTCGGCGCCGGGTACGGTCCTGTCGCGCGACAAGCTCCTGGAGCGGGTGTGGGACTACGGCTGGGGCGGCGACACCCGCGTCGTCGACGTCCATGTGCAGCGGCTGCGTACGAAGGTCGGCCAGGACCGGATCGAGACGGTCCGCGGCTTCGGCTACAAGCTCAAGGGATGAGGCTCCCGGTGCTGCCCAGAGGGCTGCGGATCGGGCTGCGCTGGAAGCTGAGTGCGGCGATCGCGCTGGTCAGCGCGCTGGTGGCGCTGGTGCTCAGCATCGTCGTGCACAACGCCGCCTGGGTCACCATGCTGGACAACGCCCGCGATGTGCAGGACGAGCGGCTGCAGATCGCCGCGCGGTACTACGACACCTCCAGCGGGGCGGCCCGGCTCGGCACCAGGGTGAACGATCCGGACATACCCCAGGATTTGCTGCGCAAGGTCAAGGCCGGCCGACGGGCCACCTTCGTGCAGGACAACGCCGAAGGGGTGCCCGACATCTGGGCGGCCATGCCGATGCGGGACGGCCGGACCCTGTCGCTGCACACCCGTTTCACGGACCGCAGCGCCAACGTCATGGCGGACCTCGACCAGGCCCTCCTCATCGGTTCGATCGCGGTCATCTTCGGCGGCTGCGCCCTCGGCGTGCTGGTCGGCGGCCAGCTCTCGGGCCGCCTCCGCAAGGCGGCGAGCGCCGCGAACCTGGTCGCGCAGCGGCAGAGCGATGTGCGGGTGCGCGACGCCATCGGCGGTGTCGTACGGGACGAGACCGACGACCTCGCGCACGCGGTGGACGCGATGGCCGACGCGCTGAAGCAGCGGTACGAGGCCGAGCGGCGGGTCACCGCGGACATCGCGCACGAGTTGCGTACGCCGGTGACCGGGCTGCTCACCGCGGCCGAACTGCTGCCGCCGGGGCGGCCGTCCGAGCTGGTCAGGGACCGGGCCCAGGCGATGCGCACGCTCGTCGAGGACGTGCTGGAGGTGGCGCGGCTCGACGGGGCGTCCGAGCGGGCCGAGTTGCAGGACATCAACCTCGGCGAGTTCATCAGCCGGCGGGTCGCCTCGACGCATCCCGACATCGAGGTGCGGGTGGTGCACGAGTCGTTGGTCACCACGGATCCGCGTCGTCTGGAGCGGGTTGTCGGCAACCTCATCGCCAATGCCGCCAAGCACGGCAAGCCGCCCATCGAGATCTCCGTCGAGGGGCGGGTCATCCGGGTCCGCGATCACGGGCCCGGCTTCCCGGCCGATCTCCTCGCGGAGGGCCCGAGCCGCTTCCGCACGGGCAGCAGCGACCGGGCGGGGCACGGTCACGGGCTCGGCCTCACCATCGCGGCCGGCCAGGCCCGGGTGCTCGGTGCCCGGCTGACCTTCCGCAACGTGGGGCTCGACGTGGGGCCTGGGCCGGTCGAGGGGGCGGTCGCTGTGCTGTGGCTGCCGGAACACGCACCGACGAATACGGGAAGTTTCCCGATGCTTCCGTAGCGCTCCGCTGGGGGTGCGGGGCGGGTGGGGGTTGTGTGTTGGCTGCGGGTGAGTGGGGGCTTGTCGCGCAGTTCCCCGCGCCCCTTAAAGGCAAGGGCTACCGCCCCCGAAGACGAAAGACGAGGGGCGCAGCCCCGTCTTTCGTCTTCGAGGGCGCGGGGAACTGCGCGCTCAGCCACGGATCACCCGCACGCGGAACACGACGCGAGGCCCAGCCCACCCAGGGGCGCGGGGAACTGCGCGACCAGCCCCCACCGGGCCCGCGGCAGACACACAACGCAAGCCCCGCCATCAACGGATACTCAGACCGTCTCGGTCGGCGTCGGCGCCGAGCCGCCCCTCAGCGGGACCTCCTTCACGAACACCGCCGCGATCAGGGCAACGACCGCGACCACCGCTCCGAGGAGGAACGCCGAATGCGTACCGGCGGACACAGCGTGCTGGTACGCCTCGCGTGCGGCGACCGGCAGCTTCGCGAGGCTTGCCGCGTCCAGTTGGGCGGACTGCTCGGTGACCTTCGAGCCCAGCGCCCCGGCCCGCTCGGCCATCACGTCCTGGACGCGGTTGTTGAAGAGCGCGCCCATGATGGCGACTCCGAAGGACGACCCGAGCGTACGGAACAGCGTGGTGGTGGACGACGCGACGCCCATGTCCTTCATCTCGACGCTGTTCTGCGAGACCAGCATGGTGATCTGCATCAGGCAGCCCATCCCGGCACCGACCACGGCCATGTAGACCCCGGACGTCAGTCGCGACGTATCCGTGTCCATGAGTGAGAGCAGGTACAGCCCGACGGCCATCAGCGCGCTGCCCACGATCGGGAAGGCCTTGTAGTGCCCGGTGCTGGTGGTGACCCGCCCGGCGACCATCGAGGTGACGAGCATCGCACCCAGCATCGGCAGCAGCAGCAACCCGGAGTTGGTCGCGGACGCGCCCTGCACGGACTGCTGGTAGAGCGGCAGGAACAGCACCGCGCCGAACATCACGAACCCGGCGATGAAGCCGATGACGGACATCAGCGAGAAGTTGCCGCTCCGGAAGATGTGCAGCGGCACGACCGGCGCGGCGGCCTTGGTCTGCCAGAACAGGAATCCGACGAGCGCCGCGACCCCGATCCCGATGAGCTCCATGATCATGGCGGAGCCCCAGGCGTACTCGGTCCCGCCCCAGGTGGTGACCAGCACGATCGAGGTGATGCCCACGGTGAGGAGCCCGGCCCCGAGGTAGTCGATCCGCGCCTGGGCCCGCTTCCGGGGCAGATGCAGTACGGCACTGATGGCGATCAGCGCGACGACGCCGAGCGGCAGGTTGATGTAGAAGGACCAGCGCCAGCCCCAGTGGTCGGTGATGGTGCCGCCGACCAGCGGTCCGCCGATCATGGCCAGGGCCATCACGCCGGCCATCATGCCCTGGTACTTGCCGCGTTCCCGCGGCGGAATCAGGTCGCCGATGATCGCCATGACGCCGACCATCAGACCGCCGGCGCCGAGTCCCTGGATCGCCCGGAACCCGATGAGCTGCCCCATGTCCTGGGCCATTCCGCTCAGCGCCGACCCGATCAGGAAGAGCACGATCGAGGTCATGAAGACGCCCTTGCGCCCGTACATGTCGCCGAGCTTGCCCCAGATCGGGGTGGAGGCGGCGGTCGCGAGCGTGTAGGCCGTGACGACCCACGACAGGTGTTCCAGCCCGCCCAGTTCTCCCACGATGGTCGGCATGGCAGTGCCGACGATCATGTTGTCGAGCATCGCGAGGAGCATCGCGATCATCAGCGCGAGCAGGACGACCCGTACGCTCCTGGGCTGCTTGCCCTCGACCTCGGCCGTCCCCTGTTCCGCTCCTGGTTCCGCCCCCGCTTCCGCCACTGCCTCGGCTGCGTCAGCCGCCTTGGTGTCCGCCACTGTCCCCACTCCCCTGGGTACTGCACTGCTGCTTATTTGCACTTACTTGCCGACCGGCAAGTTGACTACACTGAGGGAAAGTAGACCCGTAACTAGCCGGGCGTCAAGTAAGTTTTTCTTTACCTTACGGCGAGCACCTACGACACGTAGGGACGACAAGACGAGGAGCAGCCACGATGGACGGCAGCAGGCAGCGGCGGCGTGGGGACACCCGTCAGCGCATCCAGGACGTGGCCGTCGAACTCTTCGCCGAGCAGGGGTACGAGAAGACGTCGCTGCGGGAGATCGCCGAACGGCTGGACGTCACGAAGGCGGCGCTCTACTACCACTTCAAGACCAAGGAAGACATCCTCATCAGCCTCTTCCAGGACCTGACGAGGCCGATGGACGAGCTGATCGAGTGGGGCAAGGGTCAGCCGCACACCCTGGAGACCAAGCAGGAGCTGCTGAGCCGCTACAGCGAGGCGCTCACCAACGCCGCCCCCCTCTTCCGCTTCATGCAGGAGAACCAGGCGACGATCCGCGAGCTGAGCATCGGCGAGTCCTTCAAGGACCGCATGCTCGGGATGCTGGACATCATCAAGGAGCCGGACGCCGCGCTGACGGACCAGGTCCGGTGCGTGAGCGCGCTGTTCACGATGCACGCCGGGATGTTCGCCCTCAAGGACATGGAAGGCGACCCCGAGGACAAGCGGAAGGCCGTCCTGGAGGTCGCCATCGATCTGGTCACGCGGGCGCACGCCGGCGCGCCCGAGTCACTCTGAGGCCCGGACTCCCAGGCCCGGGGCCCGAGACCTCTTAGAAGCTCACGCCCTTCGAGCGCATGAAGGCGACCGGGTCGACCGCCGAGCCGTAGCTGGCCTTCGTGCGGATCTCGAAGTGCAAATGCGGCCCGCTGGAGTTGCCGGTGTTGCCGGACAGGGCGATGCGCTGGCCGGTCTTCACCATCTGGCCGGCCTTCACGTCCACGCGGGACAGGTGCGCGTACTGCGAGTACGTACCGTTGCTGTGCTTGATCACGACGGCGTTGCCGTACGCGGGGCCGTCACCGGCGCCGTTGCCGCCGGCCTTCACCACGGTGCCGCCGCGCGCGGCGACGACCTTCGTGCCGGAGACGACGGCGAAGTCCTGCCCGGAGTGGGTGGACGACCAGAGGTTGCCGGCCTGGGCGAACTTCGCGGAGAGCTTGTACTTCTTGACGGGGTCGACCCAGGAGGCGGCCTTCTTGGCCGCGACGGGCTTGACGGCTGCCTTCTTGGCGGCCGTCTTGCTCTTGGCCTTCGTCTGAGCGGCGGCCTTGGCCTGCGCGGCGGCCTGCTGCTGCACGGAAACGGCGGCGGAGCCCGGCAGCGCGACGGCGCTCGCCTTGGTGTCGGCGGCGACCGCGACCCCGGCTCCGAGCGCGGCCGAGGCTCCCAGGCCGAGAGCCATGGCGGCCGCCCGGACACGGAGCTTGGGCGTGCCGGGAAGGTGGGACGTGATGCGCTGCGACATGGGGACTACCTCCAGGGGGACGGACATCGACACACCCGGCGCGCTGTCGGCGCACCGGGCGAGGCATCCTTGGTAACCCGCGCCCCCGCCATCCCACAAAGGCCCCATCTACGACCTCAAGTCGTACTTGACACCGAAACTTCCGACTCCTTGACAAGAAGAACATCTGGGACGAAATCCTCCGCCTTTTCTCCTGGAAGTCGGGTTTACTCCCACTTCAGGGCCGTCCGCCCCGGCCCCGGAGCCAAGGGCACGGGCCCACGCCGCACGGCTTCCGACCCCGTCACCACCCCCGGGCCAAAGGTCCTTTTTGCCCGTTTCCACTCCACCACTACTCGCCCTAGTACCGGACAAATCGCCTGTGCGTCATGTCACCGGAGGGCATGATCCAGGGGCCTGGGAATGTGGCGGGGGCTACACAAGGGCCCAGGTGGTTCGCCTACGCTCGGTGCATGGTCGACGCCGGAGTGCTCGGGGCCCGTATCGCGTCCAGCGCGGTCGCACCGCTCGTGAAGAAGCTCTTCGTGAAGGACCAGCCGGGGGCCGGGCTGGTGAACAGACCGGTACGGATATCTGCGCTGGTCTCGTTCGGGCGGGAGAAGCGGAGCGTCACGCCGAAGGACGTCGAGAAGGTCGCGGCGGAACTGGTCCGCAGGGCCCTGAAGACGGCCGGGCCGGGGGAACAGCCGGTGACGGCCGAGGAGGCCACGGCGGTCACCCACGCCCTCGGTCATTCACTCGCCTCGCTCGGGACGCTCACGATCGAGGACTACGAGGCCGTCGGCCTCGGAACCGAGGAGTTCGCGCGCACACTCCGCTCCCACGCGGCCGTCATCTCGTACGGACTCAGCGGCGACGGCGAGCTCTTCTACGAGCAGCTGCTGCACACGTCCGCGCTGCACATCCTGAACTTCTTCACCCAGCGCTCCACCTACATCGCCCGGCAGCAGACCGCGCAGAGCCGGCAGCTGGCCCGGCTGGTGCGGGCCGTGGACGTCCTGCTGGGGCGCCTGCCCTCGCAGTCGGCCGAGGACGCGGGGTTCGAGGCGCGGTACGCGGAGCACATCACCGGGCGGTACGGAACGCTGACCATCTACGGCCTGGACACCGGGACGAGCGAGTGGTCGCTCGACACCGCGTACCTCAGCCTGGAGGCGACCCGGGAGCGCGACGGGCAGGACGGCGGACTCCAGATCACCGCCGAGCAGGTCCTGGCGCAGCACGACCAGGTACTGCTGCGCGGGGTCGCGGGCTCCGGCAAGACGACCCTCGTCAAGTGGCTCGCGGTGACGACGGCGAGCCGTACGTACGACCACGGCCTGACGCACCTCATCGGACGGGTGCCGTTCGTCCTGCCGATGCGCAGGATCGTGCGCCCGGGGACGGAGTTCCCCATCCCGGGGGACTTCCTCAAGGCCGTCGGCTGTCCGGTCGCCGGGGAGCAGCCGGCCGGCTGGGCGGAGCGGGTGCTCCGGGCCGGGCGGGGTGTGCTGCTGGTCGACGGGATAGACGAGATCGCCGGTGACCGCCGCGACGCGGCCCGGCGCTGGCTGCGCGAACTGACCCGGACCTTCCCGGGAAACCTGTGGCTCGTCACCTCCCGCCCGTCCGCCGTCCCCGAACGTTGGCTGGAGGCGGCGGACTTCCACGAACTCACGCTCTCGCCGATGGCACGCGACGACGTCGCCACGTTCGTACGACGCTGGCACCGCGCCGCCGGAGCGGACGAGGCCGAGGGGATGTCACTGCTCCAGGCCGTGCGGACCACGTCCGAGCTGAACCGGCTGGCCACCAACCCGCTGATGTGCGGCATCATATGCGCGCTGAACCGGGACCGCTCCGGCTCCCTCCCGCACGGCCGCAAGGAGTTGTACGAGGCGGCCCTGGAGATGCTCCTGCAACGCCGGGACCCCGAGCGGGACGTGCTGTACGCGGACGACGTGCGCCTGCAACAGGAGCCGCGGGAACGGCTGTTGCAGAAACTCGCGCACGCCATGCTGGAGGACGGCGTCTCGGAGCTGCCGCGCGGACGGGCCGTCGCCATCCTGGAGGGCGCGCTGCCCGCGATCCCCGCCGAACGCGCGGCGGGCGACGGCGAGAAGATCTTCGGCCATCTGCTGCACCGCACCGGACTGCTGCGCGAACAGGCGGGCCTCTCGGTGGACTTCGTGCACCGCACCTTCCAGGACTACCTGGCCGCCAAGGAGATCGTGGCACGCGGCCGGCTGCGCGACCTGGTCGACCACGCCCACCAGCCCGAGTGGGAGGAGGTCATCCGCATGGCCGCCGCCCACGCCCGCCCCGAGGAGTGCGGCGACTTCCTCGAACGCCTGCTGTCCGCCGCGCCCGCGCTGCGCAGACCCCAGGTCAACCACCGCCGTCTGATGGCCGCGGCCTGCCTGGACCATGTCACCGAGCTGGACCCGTCGGTCCGGCGGCTAGTCCACGACGCGGGCGCCCGCCTCCGCGCGCAGCGAGCCGTCAACACCGAGCTCGTTCAGATGTACTGGCAGATCGGCAAGCTCATCCTGGCCCGCCGGCAGCAGGAGGGCTGGGGCACCAACGTCGTGGGCCGCCTCGCCGCGGACGTGAAGGCGGCGTTCCCGAACCAGCGCGGGTTCTCACGAACCAACCTGATGTACATGCAGAAGATGGCCCGCACATGGCCCGAGCCAATTGTCCAACAGCCTGTTGGACAATTGCCGTGGGGCCACATCACGGTCCTCATGGACAAACTCGAAACCCGCCCCGACCTGGACTTCTACGTCACCGAGGCCGTCCGCAACGGCTGGTCCCGAGACCTACTCAGCCGCTTCATCCAACAGAACCTGCACCTCACCCAGGGCTCCGCCGCCACCAACTTCGAGGTGACCCTCCCGGAGGGCTCCGCTGCGCTCAAGGACCTGGCAAGGGAGCCGTACCGCCTCGACTTCCTGGGCCTCGACAAGCACCACGCCGAGCACGAGCTCGAGCTCGAAGAGGCGATCACCGCCAACATGGTCCGCTTCCTCACCGAACTCGGCGTTGGCTTCGCCTTCATGGGCCGCCAGTACCCGGTGCTCATCGGCGGCGAGGAATACCGCATCGACTTGCTCTTCTACCACGCCAAACTGCATCGCTACTTCGTCTTCGAGCTCAAGACGAAGGACGTACGCCCCGAACACGTCGGCAAGCTCAACTTCTATGTGAGCGTGGTCGACAAGATGGTCCGCGACGAGAAGCGCGACGACGCGACGATCGGTTTCCTCATCGGCACCCGGCACAACAAGGCGGCCGTACAGCTCGCTCTCGACGCCAGCAACAACCCGCTCGCCGTGACGAACTACTCGACCCTGTCCGCCGCCGACCGCGAACTCGTCCCCACGGAAGAGGACTTGAGCCGAGTGGTCCAGAACGCGATCGACGCCGTACAGCCCTGAGCGCGCGGGTAAGTCCGCGCGGCGCACGAACTCCCTATCCGCCCAGCAGCGGCAGCGCCCCGAACACGTGCTCGCGCCAGAGCCTCCGCGACGCCTCCTCCGGGTACGGGGCCACCGTGGGCTTCGTGTCGAAGAGCCGCACCGACCGCCGCTCGACGTCGTACGCGGGCCACCCCGGGTCCTCCCCCGCCGCGAACCCCGTCCAGGAGGCGCGGACCAGCCGCGACAACTCCTCGGCCTCGGCGGGCGGTTCCTCCCCGAGGAGCAGCGCAGGCAGCCCCTCGCCGAGGTTGCCGAACACCAGCGGCACGTCGAGCCCGTGGCAGGCGCCCAGCATTCCGCCCATGCCCGGCGCCTCCCAGACCAGCTCGTAGACGTGTGCGCGACCGCCGCCCGCGATCTGTGCCTCGGCCAGATGGAGTGACGGCATGCGGAACACCCAGTCGGACTGGACGAGTTCGTAGAGCTCCTCGGCGCTCGCGGCCGGGAACGCGGCCCGGTAGGCGTCGCCGCCCTCCGCCCCGCTGGCGGCACCGCCCGGCCCGAAGGTCCGTAGTGCGACGGCGGCTTGATCCTCCGTCACTTCTCCTGTCAGCCCGCGAAGCATCATCATCAGCCGGAACTCGTCACGGGTGTGACCGACCACGAGTTCGACGTCCCGTCCCGCGCCGGAGGCAAGCGCCTCCCAGGGGGCGGCCGACAGCACCTCGCCGTCGACGACCGGTGCGACCGCGATCAGCGCGTGGGCCGTCGGCCCCCACCGCTCCGCGAACGCCCCGCCCCTCGCGCCGACCGCGTCCGCCACCGCGGGCAGC
>NZ_JAPWHT010000218.1:0-16848 GCF_027270795.1 Streptomyces sp. ActVer | reverse complement strand
GGGCGCGGCGGGGGTGGCGCTCGTCGCCGCGGTGGGGGTCGGCGCGTGGCTCGCCACCTCGGGTGACGACGCGGGCGCGACGCCCTCCGAGACGGAGACGTCGGCGCCGGCTTCGCCCTGACGGGCCGCTGCTTTCCTTCGAGTGCGGGCCCGGCGGGGGCTGGTCGCGCAGTTCCCCGCGCCCCTGGGTGGGTGGGGGCCGGCGTCGTGTGTGAGCTGCGGGTTCGTTTGGGCTGAGCGCGCAGTTCCCCGCGCCCCTTGAAGGCAAGGGCTACCACCCCTGAAGACGAAAGACAGGGGCGGTAGCCCGTCTTTCGTCTTCAGGGGCGCGGGGAACTGCGCGCTCAGCCCCCGCCGGGCCCGCGGACGACAACCGGAGCCCAGCAAACACAAGCCCCCCGTTCCACCGGCGGAGCCACTTCGTGGAGCCGTTACGCTGGAGGCGTGGCAGTCGTCGATGTATCCGAAGAGCTCAAGTCCCTCTCCTCGACCATGGAGTCGATCGAGGCCGTCCTGGACCTCGACAAGCTGAGGGCAGACATCGCCGTGCTCGAGGAGCAGGCGGCAGCGCCGTCCCTGTGGGACGACCCGGACGAGGCGCAGAAGATCACCAGCAAGCTGAGCCACCTCCAGGCGGAGGTGCGCAAGGCCGAAGCGCTCCGCGGGCGTATCGATGATCTCAGCGTCCTCTTCGAGATGGCAGAGGAGGAGGACGACCCGGACACCCGCGCCGAGGCCGAGACCGAGCTCACCTCCGTCAAGAAGGCGCTGGACGAGATGGAAGTCCGCACCCTGCTCTCCGGGGAGTACGACTCCCGCGAGGCGCTCGTCAACATCCGCGCGGAGGCCGGTGGCGTGGACGCCGCCGACTTCGCCGAGAAGCTGCAGCGCATGTACCTGCGCTGGGCCGAGCAGCACGGATACAAGACAGAGGTCTACGAGACCTCGTACGCGGAAGAGGCCGGCATCAAGTCGACCACCTTCGCCGTCCAGATCCCGTACGCGTACGGGACGCTGTCGGTGGAGCAGGGCACGCACCGGCTGGTGCGGATCTCGCCCTTCGACAACCAGGGTCGGCGCCAGACCTCCTTCGCGGGTGTCGAGATCCTCCCCGTCGTCGAGCAGACCGATCACATCGAGATCGACGAGTCCGAGCTCCGGGTGGACGTGTACCGCTCGTCCGGGCCCGGCGGCCAGGGCGTCAACACGACCGACTCAGCGGTGCGGCTCACCCACCTCCCCACCGGAATCGTCGTCTCCTGCCAGAACGAGCGGTCGCAGATCCAGAACAAGGCGTCCGCGATGAACGTGCTGCAGGCGAAGCTCCTCGACCGGCGCCGGCAGGAGGAGCAGGCCAAGATGGACGCCCTCAAGGGCGACGGCGGCAACTCCTGGGGAAACCAGATGCGTTCGTACGTCCTGCACCCGTACCAAATGGTCAAGGATCTGCGCACGGAGTTCGAAGTCGGAAACCCCGAGGCCGTTTTCAATGGCGAGATCGACGGGTTCCTGGAGGCCGGAATTCGCTGGCGCAAGCAGCAGGAGAAGTAGGCGACATTTGCAGGCGTCGCTTTGTCGACAGGGCAACTGCCATCCACTGGACGGCAGTTGCCCTTTGTGTAGGCCGATGTCTGGGTTTTACATCACACTCACATGACGCTGTGCCGGTCAAATGAGCTTGATCTGGACATCGCGGTCGCAACGACCTTGACGTTGCATTGAAAAGTGGGAAAGCTGACGCGCGGCATGCGTATCTCTGGGGCGCATGTGAACCGGGGGCTCCATCGAGCTTTCCCCGACGTCGCGGCCCCGGGCGCTGCACCATTGACGATGAGCTACTGGGGGTAGCAACCAGATGACCAAGAAGACGCGCATCCGGATCGCGCGGATAGCCGCCGGCGCGGTGATCGCCGCCGGTGCCTCGCTGACCGCCGCCGGTGCCGCCTCGGCTCTCGACGTCGGTGTCGAGGTGGGCGGTCTGAACGTCGGCGCCAGCGCCGACAAGAACGGTGTCGAGGTCGGCCTCAATGTCGAGGACCCGACGACCCCGGCCCCGACTCCCACCGAGCCGACCGAGGACCCGACGGTGATTCCGACGGACCCGGAGCCGACGGACCCGCCCACCACCGATGACCCGACCGAGCCCACCGATGAGCCCACCGAGCCCACGGAGGACCCGACCGACGAGCCCACCGATGAGCCGACCGACCCGGGCAACGGCAACGGCAACGGTGGCGGCGGCAACGACACCGACCCCGACGGCGGCTCCCAGCCGGTCGAGCAGGGCGCGGGCAAGGAGAGCCTGACCGACACCGGTTCGGACACCTCCGCCCAGGGCACCGGCGGCGAGCTGGCCGAGACCGGCGCCGCCGAGAACATCACGTACCTGCTGATCGGCGCCGCGACGATGATCGCCGGCGGCATCGGCTTCCGTATGCTGCCCCGCCTGATGAACGGCCGCGGCGCGGCTGCCTGACGGACGTCATGGGCGTACACGCGCGTGAGTGCGTGACGTGAGTGCGTGAGAAGGGCCCGGAGCTTGAAGCTCCGCGCCCTTCTCATGTTCTTGTCCGCGCGTTGTCGCCCGCTGCCGCCGTGCCTTGTGCGTGCCCGCTCGTGCCTCGCGCGCGTCCTACGCGGTCTGGTGGGCCAGCAGGGCCACTGCCGCGATCAGGATGGCGAGCAGCGCGATCAGCGCCATGGGGTTGAGGCCGCCTCCGAAGGGGCCCTCCTGCTGCAGTCGCGCACGGTTCGCGCGGCAGACGGGGCAGCGGCCCTCGTTCACGGGCGCGGCACAGTTCGCGCACACCAGCCGGTCGTACGTCATGCGCTCGCCCTCCTTGCACCGGTTCCACGTACACAACGCTCTCGGGAACGGATACGTTCCCCCTCCACTGTGCCAGGTTCCTCCGGAGGGTGCGCGGGTTCTTGTGCGGGGGCTGGGCAGGGCGCCTCCTGAGGGGTGGCTTGCGTTGTCCCGCGACTACAGGCTGTGTGTGGTTGTCGCGCCCACGCGGCGGAGCCGCATATCGATACAGCCCCGCGCCCCTTCGCGGCGCAGCCCCTCTCTCAGGTTGCCCCGCACAAAAGCGCACAACCCTTGCGCAACCTCTCCCGGCGACTGCGCGCGCGTACCCGGGTCGCGTATGGTCACGCTCATCTACCCCCGATATCCCCGACGGCCTGTGGTGCATCCGTGATCCGATTCGACAACGTATCCAAGGTCTACCCCAAGCAGACCCGCCCCGCTCTGAGGGATGTGTCCCTGGAGGTCGAGCGAGGCGAGTTCGTGTTCCTGGTGGGGTCCTCCGGCTCCGGAAAGTCCACCTTCCTGCGGCTGATCCTCCGCGAGGAGCGGACCAGCCACGGCCAGGTGCACGTCCTGGGCAAGGACCTCGCGCGCCTCTCCAACTGGAAGGTGCCGCAGATGCGCCGCCAGCTCGGGACGGTGTTCCAGGACTTCCGGCTCCTGCCGAACAAGACGGTCGGCGAGAACGTCGCCTTCGCGCAGGAGGTCATCGGCAAGTCGCGCGGCGAGATCCGCAAGTCCGTGCCGCAGGTGCTCGACCTCGTCGGGCTCGGCGGCAAGGAGGACCGGAGGCCCGGTGAGCTGTCCGGTGGTGAGCAGCAGCGGGTGGCGATCGCGAGAGCGTTCGTCAACCGGCCCAAGCTGCTGATCGCGGACGAGCCCACCGGAAACCTCGACCCGCAGACCTCCGTCGGCATCATGAAGCTGCTCGACCGGATCAACCGGACGGGCACGACCGTGTTGATGGCGACGCACGACCAGAACATCGTGGACCAGATGCGCAAGCGCGTCATCGAGCTGGAGAAGGGCCGACTAGTCCGCGACCAGGCGCGCGGCGTGTACGGCTACCAGCACTGACCGCGACCTCCCTCACGCTCGCGGATTCACCGCGGAGCAGGGGGAGGGCTCCCCACGCATCCGCCACGGAAAGGCCTGAGAAGACGCCATGCGCGCCCAGTTCGTTCTGTCGGAGATCGGTGTCGGTCTCCGCCGCAATCTGACGATGACCTTCGCGGTCGTCGTCTCGGTCGCCCTGTCCCTCGCCCTGTTCGGCGGTTCGCTCCTGATGAGCGACCAGGTGAACACGATGAAGGGCTACTGGTACGACAAGGTCAACGTCTCGATCTTCCTCTGCAACAAGAGCGACGCGGAGTCCGACCCCAACTGCGCCAAGGGAGCGGTCACCACCGAGCAGAAGAAGCAGATCCAGACCGACCTCGACAAGATGTCCGTCGTCGAGACCGTCTCGCACGAGTCCAGCGACCAGGCGTACAAGCACTACAAGGAGCAGTTCGGCGACTCCCCGCTGGCTGCCTCGCTCACCCCGGACCAGATGCAGGAGTCCTTCCGCATCAAGCTGAAGGACCCGGAGAAGTACCAGGTCATCGCGACCGCCTTCGACGGCCGTGACGGCGTGCAGTCCGTGCAGGACCAGAAGGGCATCCTCGACAACCTCTTCGGGCTCCTCAACGGCATGAACTGGGCCGCCCGGGCGGTGATGGCGATGATGCTCGTCGTCGCGCTGATGCTGATCGTCAACACGGTGCGCGTCTCGGCCTTCAGCCGTCGGCGTGAGACCGGGATCATGCGCCTGGTGGGCGCCTCCGGCTTCTACATCCAGGCGCCGTTCATCATGGAGGCCGCGGTCGCCGGACTGATCGGCGGCGGGGTGGCGTGTGCCTTCCTGCTGATCGCCCGGTACTTCATCATCGACCACGGTCTGGCCCTGTCGGAGAAGCTGAATCTGATCAACTTCATCGGCTGGGACGCCGTTCTCACGAAGCTGCCGCTCATCCTCGCGACGAGTCTGCTGATGCCCGCGCTTGCCGCGTTCTTCGCGTTGCGCAAGTACCTGAAGGTGTGACGCATGCCAAGAGGGCCGTACCGGCAAGCACCGGTACGGCCCTTCTCGTTGTCCTAGACTCACCGGCATGTCAGGCCGCGACCTGTTCTGTCAGCCCCGCCGCTTCGGCCGCGGGGCGGCCCTGACGTTGGTCTTCGCGAGCGTTCTCGCGGCGGGCGCCGCGACCGGCTCGTTCGACACCCCCGGCCGCAAGAGCGCCTCCCCGTCCAACAGGTCCGCCCCGGCGGGCCACCAGGAGGACGTCGCCGACGCCGCCGCCGAGGCGATGGCCGACGGCAAGTCCCCGGTCGAGGCCGCCGAGCGGGCCGTCAGCCGCAGCGGCGACCGGTGGGGCGCGGTCTACTCCCAGGGCGAGTACGAGGAGTTCGAGGAAGCCCTCGACGGCCAGTACACCGGCGTCGGCCTGTGGGCCCGGCGCGAGCGCGACGGACGTATCGAGGTGACCCGGGTGCAGTCCGGCTCGCCCGCGCAGGCCGCCGGGATCCGCCAGGGCGACCGGCTGCGCAGTGTCGACGGCCGCCGGGTCGACGGCAGGCCCGTCACGGAGGTCGTCTCATTACTGAGGGGCGACGCCACCGACGCGAGCGCCGGGACGACCGTCGCTCTCGGCCTTGAGCGCGGCACGCGCGCGTGGCGCGAGACCCTGCGCCGGGCCCGCCTGTCCACCGACTCCGTGACGGTCCGCGAACTGCCCGGCGGCGTCACCGTGATCAAGGTCGCCGCCTTCACCAAGGGCTCCGGAGACCTCGTACGGACCGCCGTGGCCGACGCCCCCACGGGCACCGGGGTCGTCCTCGATCTGCGCGGCAACTCCGGCGGCCTGGTCACCGAGGCCGTCACCGCCGCCTCCGCCTTCCTCGACGGCGGCCTCGTCGCCACGTACGACGTGAACGGCGACCAGCGCGCCCTGCACGCCGATCCCGGCGGTGACACCTCCAGACCCCTGGTCGCGCTCGTCGACGGCGGCACGATGAGCGCGGCCGAGCTCCTCACGGGGGGCCTGCAGGACCGCGGCCGTGCGGTCGTCGTGGGCTCCAGGACCTTCGGCAAGGGCTCGGTCCAGATGCCGAGCCGGCTGCCCGACGGCTCCGTCGCCGAGCTGACCGTCGGGCACTACCGCACCCCCTCCGGCCGCGGGGTCGACGGTCGCGGCATCACCCCCGACCTGGAGGCCGAGAAGGGCGCGCTGGAGCGGGCCGAGACCGTACTGAGCGGGCTCGGCGACCCCTCGTAACCGACCGGACACGGCTTTCCGGGCCGATGGTCCGCATCTCCCGTAATCGGCTTTCCCTCGTGGGCCCCTCTAGTGCGAAAATGGCCAGCACTATGAGCAAGGGCATGTACGTACCGAAAGAATCCCAGCCGAAGCAGGGAGGGGGCACCTCCGGCAAGGTCAAGGACGGCAAGCGCAGGATCGTCGCGCAGAACAAGAAGGCGCGGCACGACTACGCCATCATCGACACCTACGAGGCCGGGCTCGTCCTCACCGGCACGGAGGTGAAGTCCCTGCGCCAGGGCCGGGCCTCGCTGACCGACGGCTTCGTCCAGATCGACGGGAACGAGGCGTGGCTGCACAACGCCCACATCCCGGAGTACAGCCAGGGCACGTGGACCAACCACACCGTGCGCCGCAAGCGGAAGCTGCTCCTGCACCGCGAGGAGATCGACAAGCTGGCGTCGAAGTCCGAGGAGACGGGTCACACGATCGTGCCCCTCGCCCTGTACTTCAAGGACGGTCGCGCGAAGGCCGAGATCGCGCTCGCCCGGGGCAAGAAGGAGTACGACAAGCGGCAGACCCTGCGCGAGAAGCAGGACCGGCGGGAGTCGGACCGGGCGATCGCGGCGGCCAAGAGGAAGCAGCGGGGCCAGTAGCGGGCCGGTGGGCGCCCCGCCGCCGGGAATACGGTGGCATGGGTGCGCGTTGGTCACGTACGATGGCACTGCACCTTGTAGCGGGTGCACACCTCTTCGCTTGGAGAAGTTCCGAAGAGGATTGAAAAATCAACATGGGGATGATCGGTTTCGACAGCGGATGTTGAAGCAGGGGAAGCGTGTCGAGGAAGCGGCAATGATCTCGTTAACCATATGTCGCAACCAATAATCGCCAATTCCAAGAGCGATTCCCAGTCCTTCGCCCTCGCTGCCTAATAAGCAGTGAGTGAGGGACCCTAAAGGGTGTCAGCCCGGGGGTGTTCCCGACCCGGACCCTGGCATAATCTAGGGAACTAAACCATCGAGCCCGGTCACGGGGTTCGATGGGAAATCAAACAGTGACTGGGCCCGTCGGCGACTTGTTCGCGTGATCACCGGGGCCGAGAAAATCGAAGCGAACTGCACACGGAGAAGCCCTGATTCTGCACCGGTGGACGCGGGTTCGATTCCCGCCATCTCCACTCATCCCATGTTAAACAAAGGCCCCGCTGCCCAGGCAGCGGGGCCTTTGTCGTGGCTGGGCCTTTGTCGTTGTCTGCGGGGCACACGCCGCGCGGTTCCGCCGTGGGGGTTCGGCTGACTCCTTCCGGACGCCTACTGTCCACAGGGCGCGTCGTCCGGGATGCTCCTGTGGCATGAGTAGACCCGTGAGTAGAACCGCGAAGAGTTCTGGGGAGCGCGTCAACTCCCGTATGAAACGGTGGATCTGGCCCGTCGTGATCGGGCTCGCGGCGGCCGCGCTCGGTTCGGGTTCGCCGGCCGGGGCGGACGCCGACCGGAGCGGACTGCCGGAGGCCATCGACACCATCCTCGGGGACAGCCGGATGGAGGGCGGGGCGGCGAGCGTCGTGGTCGCCGATGCCGCGAGCGGCGACGTGCTGTACCAGCACCGGCCGACCGAGCGCCTGATGCCCGCCTCCAACACCAAACTGCCCACCTCGGCCGCGGCGATGGAGATCCTCGGCCCCGACCACAGGTTCACGACCGACGTCCTGACGAACGGCAGGCGTCAGGGCTCCGTCCTGCGCGGCGATCTGTATCTGCGCGGCAGCGGTGATCCGACCGCACTCGCCAAGGACTACGACAAACTGGCCGCCGACCTCGCCGCGTCCGGCGTCACCCGTGTCGACGGGCGGCTCCTCGCCGACGACACCCGCTTCGACAGCTCGCGGCTCGGCCGGTCCTGGGCCGCCGACGACGAGTCCGCGTACTACTCGGCGCAGATCAGCGCGTTGAGCGTCGCGCCCGACACCGACTACGACACCGGGACCGTGATCGTGGAGGTCGCGCCGGGCGCCGAGGCCGGGGACGAGCCGACCGTCACCGTCACGCCGAAGACGGACTACGTCGACCTGGACGTCCGGGCCACGACCGTCGCCGCGGGCGGCTCGAACGACCTCACCGTCGAGCGGGAGCACGGCACCAACACCATCGTGGTCAGCGGTACGACGCCCGTGGGCGGCTCCGGCGCCACGGAGTGGGTGAGCGTCTGGGAGCCCACCGGGTACGCGGCCGCCGTCTTCCGGGACGCGCTCGCCGCGCACGGGGTGAAGGTGACCGGGCCGACGCGGCTCGGACGCGCCACGCCCGCGGGGGCACGGCAGCTCGCCTCGCACGCCTCGATGCCCCTGAAGGAACTGCTGATCCCCTTCATGAAGCTGTCGAACAACATGCACGCCGAGATCCTCACCAAGGCCATGGGCGTGAAGGTCTCAGGGGAGGGGAGCTGGAGCGCCGGGCTCGCCGCCATCAGTAGCTACGCGAAGGGTGTCGGTGTCGACACGGGCAAGCTGCGGCAGGTCGACGGGTCGGGGCTCTCCCGGATGAACAACTTCACCGCCGGCCAGTTCAGCAAGCTGCTGCTCGCGGTGCGGGCCGAGCCCTGGTACGCCGACTGGTACAAGTCCCTGCCGGTCGCCTGCGGCCCCGACCGCTTCGTGGGCGGCACCCTGCGGACCAGGATGTGCGGGACACCCGCGGCGCTCAACGCCCGTGGCAAGACCGGCTCGTTGACCGGGGCGTCCGCGCTCTCCGGGTACGTGACGGACGCGGACGGACGCGAACTCGTCTACAGCATCGTGCTCAACAACTACCTCGCCTCCTCCGTGAAGCCGCTGGAGGACGCGATCGTGGTGACGCTGGCCCGATCCACGGCGGACGAGGCCGTACCCGTGAAGCCGGGCACCGCGCGGGCCGCCGAGCGGAACTCGGACCTGGAGTGCTCGTGGCGCAAGCCGGGGGAGTGCTGAGCGAGTGAGGTGCGGTCCAGCGCGTCTCTTCGGCGCCCTGGACCGACCAGGGCTCTGCGCGGCCGTGGCATCGTGCCCAGGGGCACGGCCCACGGGGTCACGGCCGCGGCATCGTGCTCGCCCGTACCGTCAGCCGTGGCGAGAGCAGTGTGGCCTCCGGTACGGTAGTGGCCCCGCCGAGCTTCCTCATCAGCAGTTCCACCGCTCCCGTGCCCACCTCGGCGGTCGGCAGGGCGATCGAGGTGACGGGGACGCGGGTCTGCTCGGCCACCTCGTCCGGGCAGATCGCCGTGACCGACAGATCCCCGGGAACCCGTAGGCCGAGGGACTCGAACGCGTCGATCAGCGGCTCCAGGACCGGTTCGTTGTGCACCACGACACCCGTCAACGCGGGCCGCTCCCGCAGGAGTCGCTCGGCGACCTGCCGGGCCGCGGCGGGAGCCGCCTCGCACGGGTGCACCGAGGAGGACAGCCCGTTGCGGTCGGCCGCGGCCGTGAAGCCCTGGACCACGCGCTGGGCGAACCCCGTCTCCCGTACGTACACCTCGGGTGGCGAGCCCACCAGGCCGATCACCCGGTGTCCGAGGCCCGCGAGATGCTCGACGCACAGCTCGCCCGCCGCCCTGAAGTCCAGGTCGATGCAGGTCAGCCCGGCGGGCTCGGCCGGGAAGCCGATGAGCACCGACGGGCGGTCCAGGGCGCGCAGCAACGGCAGGCGCCGGTCGTGGAGCTGGACGTCCATCACGATCAGCGCGTCCACGAGGGCGGTGTCCGCGACCCGCCGCAGTCCGTCCTCGCCCTCCTCCTGCGTGAGCAGCAGCACGTCGTGGTCGTGCCGGCGCGCGGCCGTCACCACGGACACCGCGAACTGCATCACCACCGGCACGTGGATGCCGGCCCGTAACGGCACCACCAGCGCCAGCACGTTCGACCGGCTGCTCGCGAGGGCCCGGGCGCCCGCGTGCGGCCGGTAGCCCAGCTCGCGGATGCTGTCCTCGATGCGCTGCCTGGTCTCCTCGGAGATCGGGCGCTTGCCGCTCAGCGCGTACGAGACGGTGCTGGGGGACACCCCCGCGTGCCGTGCCACGTCGGTGATCTTCACCATGCTCAGCCCCGCTCCTGCTCGGGTCCCGGCTCGGGGGATGCGGATCCCGGACCGAGGGACTCGGGGCCCAGTTCGAGGGAGAGGAACCCGGTCCCGGCCTTCGCCCGCGCCACCCGTTCCCCGGCCGCCAGCGCCCAGGACGCCGACGGATCGCTCGACGAGGCCCGCAGTGTGTCACCTTCGCGTACGACGGTGAAGGTCACGCCGTCCACGGGCACCGTGACCTGCGCGCCGCGATCGAGCCCGTACACGTGCAGGGTCACCCCGTCGGCGTGCGGATAGTCCGGCCGGTCGTCGACGGCTCCCACCGGGACCACCGCGCCGGGCCTGACGAGGAGTGGCACGCTGGAGAAGCCGTGCTTCTCGCGGACCCAGCGCGGTCCGGTCACCGGGCGTCCGGTGAGGAAGTGGGTCCAGGTGCCCTCGGGCACGTAGTACGACACCTCGCCGTCGTCGGAGAACACCGGCGCGACCAGCAGGTCCGGGCCGAGCATGTACTGCCGTTCCAGATGCGCGCACCCGGGGTCGTCCGGGAACTCCAGGAGCATCGCGCGCATCATCGGCACGCCCTCGGTGTGCGCGGTGCGGGCGGACTCGTACAGATACGGCATGAGGCGCAGCTTCAGCCGGGTGAACAGGCGCAGGACGTCCACGGCCTCCTCGTCGAAGAGCCAGGGCACCCGGTAGGAGGAGCTGCCGTGCAGGCGGCTGTGCGAGGAGAGCATGCCGAAGGCGAGCCACCGTTTGAACAGGGCCGGTGTCGGGGTGCCCTCGAAGCCGCCGATGTCGTGGCTCCAGTAGCCGAACCCGGAGAGGCCGAGCGACAGGCCGCCGCGCAGCGACTCGGCCATCGACTCGTAGGTCGCCTCGCAGTCGCCGCCCCAGTGCACGGGGAACTTCTGGCTGCCGGCGGTCGCCGAGCGCGCGAAGACGACGGCCTCCGCCTCGCCGCGGTGCTTGCGCAGCACGTCGAAGACGGTCCGGTTGTAGAGGTAGGTGTAGTAGTTGTGCATCCGCTCGGGGTCGCCGCCGTCCGCGTACGCCACGTCGAGCGGGACCCGCTCCCCGAAGTCGGTCTTGAAGCAGTCGACGCCCTGTGCGAGCAGCGCCTCCAGCTTCGACGCGTACCAGTCACGGGCGGCCGGACTCGTGAAGTCGACCAGCGCCATGCCCGGTTGCCACAGGTCCCACTGCCAGACGCTGCCGTCCGGCCGCTTCAGCAGGTGCCCGAGTGCCTTGCCCTCCGCGAACAGCGGGGAGCGCTGCGCGATGTACGGGTTGATCCAGACGCTGATGTGCAGCCCGCGCTCCTTCAGGCGGGCCAGCATCCCCTCCGGGTCGGGGAAGACCCGGGGGTCCCACTCGAAGTCGCACCAGTTGAACTCCCGCATCCAGAAGCAGTCGAAGTGGAAGACGGAGAGCGGGAGTTCGCGCTCCTTCATGCCGTCGATGAAGGAGGTCACGGTCGTCTCGTCGTACGACGTGGTGAAGGACGTCGACAGCCACAGCCCGAACGACCAGGCGGGCGGCAGCGCCGGGCGGCCGGTGAGGGCCGTGTACTTGCGGAGGATCTCCTTCGGGCTCGGGCCGTAGATCACGTAGTACGTCAACTGCTGTGTCTCGGCGCTGAACTGGACCCGGGACACCGCCTCCGAACCGACCTCGAACGACACCCGGCCCGGATGGTCGACGAACACGCCGTAGCCCGCGTCCGTCAGATAGAACGGCACGTTCTTGTAGGCCTGTTCCGTGGCCGTGCCCCCGTCGGCGTTCCACATGTCGACGACCTGGCCGTTCTTGACCAGCGGCCCGAAACGCTCGCCGAGGCCGTAGACCTGTGTGCCCACACCGAGGTTGAGCTGCTCGCGCAGATAGTGGCCGCCCGTGCCCGCGTCCCGCATGATGCCCATGCCCTTGGCGCCGCTGGTGGTCAGGGTGCGGCCGTCCGCGAGGAAGTCGACGTGCCAGGGTCCTGTGCGGCTCACCCGCACGGACAGGGCGCCCGCGGTGAGGGTCGCGGACTCCTCGTCGTACTCGGCGTGGGCCTGGAACTCCTCCTTGCCCAGCTCGAATTGGGGCCCGCGCGGCTCCTCGCCCTCGAAGTGCGTGAACGTGACGCCGATGACGTCCGGCATCGGCGCGTGTGCGCTGATCGTCACGACCGGTCCCTTCAGCAGGTCGCCGCGGTGGCGGATGGGCTGGGTCGGCGCGTGGATCGCCAACGCGCCCTGCCCGGCGGTCACATCGAGGACCTCGACCGGGTGGGCCGCGCTCACGCCCTCGCGCAGCATCCAGTAGCCGTCGGTGAACTTCACACGCACACCCCTTACTTGACCGCGCCCACGGCGATGCCGCGGGTGAGCGTCCGCTGGAAGACGAGGAAGAAGACGAGGGCGGGCAGGACACCCAGGAGCGCGGCCGCGTTCGTCATCGTGGCGTCCATCAGGCGCTGGCCCTGGAGGACGCCGAGCGCCACCGACACGGTCTGGTTGTCGTTGGAGATCAGCATGACCAGGGGGAGCAGGAACTCGTTCCAGGTCCAGATGAAGAAGAAGACGAACAGTACGCCGATGGTGGGCCGGCTGACCGGCACCACGATCCGCCACAGCACCTGCCACTTGTTCGCCCCGTCGATCCGGGCGGCCTCGATGATCTCGCGGGGGAACTGCCCGAGGACCGAGGCGAGGAGATACGTGCCGAAGGCGGCCTGGATCACGATGAAGACGATGATCACGCTGAGCCTGGTGTCGTACAGGCCCGCTTCCTTGCTCAGGTAGTAGACCGGGTAGACCAGCGCCTCCTGCGGCAGCATGTTCGCCAGCACGAAGAAGGCGAGCACCCAGGTGCGGCCCCTGATCCGGCCGATGCCGATCGCGTACGCGTTGAGGACCGACAGGACGACGGCGCCCAGGGCCACCGACCCGCTGATGAGCACCGAGTTGACCAGCTTCTGCCCGAAGTCGACGCGCTCCCAGAAGTCCTTCAGACCGTCGAGGTAGACGCCCTCGGGAAGGCTCAGCGGGCCGTTCGACGAGTACTCGGCGGGCGACTTCACCGCGTTGACGGCGACGATCAGGAAGGGCAGGACCATGAAGAGGGCCCCGATGAACAGGGCGACGAGCACGGGATAGCGGCGGAGGGCTGTCATCGGGCGGCTCCCTGCTCGGCGGCGGTCATCGCACGACCCCCTGTTCCGCGTCCTCGGCACGCGTCTGGAGCTTCAGGCCGGCCAGCGCGAGCGCCAGGATGATCACGGTCAGGACGGTGGAGATCGCCGCTCCGTAGCCCACCTGCGTCTTCTCGAAGAAGGTGGTGAAGGAGAAGTAGGAGGGCACGTTCGTGGCCCCGCCGGGCCCGCCCTTCGTGAGGACGTACACCGCGCCGAACACCTTGAGCGCGGCGATCGTGCACCACAGGAGCACGACGTAGATCTCGGGCCTGATCTGCGGCAGTGTGATGTGCCAGAACCGCCGCCACCAGCCGGCCCCGTCCAGCTCGGCGGCCTCGTACAGCTGCGGGTCGACGCGTTGCAGGCCCGCCATGAAGACGACGAGCGGGAAGCCGATCTGCACCCAGACCATCACGCCCATGACGGTGTAGAGCGCGAGGTCGGGGTCGCCGAGCCAGTCCTGCTGGAGGCTGCCGAGGCCGATGGCCTTGAGGAGCTCGTTCAGCGAGCCGTTCTCCGGCGCGAGGATCCAGCTCCACACGATGCCCGCGACCGCGATCGGCAGCACCTGCGGCAGATAGAAGCAGGCCCGCAGCACGGCGACCGTCCTGCTGCCGAAGTGCTTGCCGACGAAGTCGAACAGGGCGGCGGCGAGGACGAGTCCGACGACGGTCGGTACGGCCGCCATCGCCACGACCATGAACAGGCTGTGCCGGAAGGACGCCCAGAACTCCGAATCGTCCATCAGCTCCCGGTAGTTGGCGAGCCCGGTCCACTTCGGCGTACCCACGCCCTGCCACTCGGTGAAGCTCACGCCCGTGTTCATCAGGAACGGCACGACGATGATCGCGAAGAAGGCGAGCACTCCGGGGAGCAGGAACAGCGCGTACGAGTCGCGGGGGCGGCGCGGTCCCTTCGCGCGGTGATGCGCTTCGACAACATCACCGCCGCGACTGCCCGGGCCGCGCCGACTGCCCCGTCCGCCCCGGCCGCCCCGTTCGACGGTGACCGTCATGGGGCCTGTACGCCCTTGTCGTACGCCGATTCCACCGCGTCCAGGTAGGCGTCCGGCTTCGCGCTCCCCGTGATCAGCTTCTGCGTCTCGGAGACGAGCACGTCGTAGAAGCCGGCCACCGGCCAGTCGGGGTAGAAGGCCAGACCGTCCCGCTCGGCGAGGGTGTTGAAGTTGGCGATCAGCCCCTTGGACCGCGGGTCCGTGATGGCGGCGGGGTCGGCGGCCACCGGGACTCCGCCGTTGTTGCCGAGCAGGTTCTGGATCTTCTTCGACATGGTGATGTCGATGAAGTCGTACGCCAGGTCCTTGTTCTTGGCGCCCTTGGGGACCACCCAGAGGTTGCCGCCCGAGCCGAGGGTCATGTTCGAGTCCGGCCACAGGAAGGTGCCCCAGTCGAACTTGCTCTCCGCGACGAAGCGGCCGTACCACCAGCTGCCGGAGAACAGGATCGGGCTCTTGCCCTGGATGAAGGAGACCCCGGCGTCCTCCGCCTTCGTGCCGGTGGACTTCTCGCTGATGTAGCCCTTCTTCACCCAGTCGGCGAAGGTCTCGGCGCCGTACGTCCAGGCGGCGTCGCGGAAGTCGGGCTTGCCCTTGTAGAGCTCGTACGAGTCCACCCAGGAGCGGTCGGCCTTCGACAGCGCCAGCTGGTAGAGGTACTGCTGGGCCACGTACTCGGCGCCCGCGTTGGCGAGCGGGGTGATGCCCTCGTCGACGAACGTGTCCATGGCGGCGGTCAGTTCGTCGAACGTCTTCGGCTCGGCTATCCCGTACTTCTTGAAGAGGTCCTTGTTGTAGAACACCATCGTGTACTCGGCGTAGTTGGGGATCCCGTACCACTTGCCGGAACCCATCACGCCCTTGGCGTCGTACTGGCTGGTGGTCCGCACACCGGCGCTGAGCTTCTTGTCCCAGCCGCGCTCGGTGGCCTCCGCCGACAGGTCGGTGAGAAGCCCCTGCCGGGAGAGGTGCCCGGCCGTCGCGTTGCCCTTGTTGTACTCCATGAGGTCGGGCGCGTCATTGGAGTTGAGGACCATCGGGGCCGTCTTCTGGATCTGTTCGAAGCCCTTCTCCTCGAACTTCACCTTCACGCCCGGATGGGTCCTCTCGAACTCCTTGATGGCCTCTTTCCAGGCCACGCCCATCGCGCTGTTGGGCGCTTCGTAGTGCCACAGTTTGAGTGTCTTCCCGTCGGAGGACCCGCTGTCCGAGTCGCCGCCGCAGGAGGCCAGCAGCAGGGTGGTGCTCACCACCGCCGCGGCCGCGGCCATCACACGCCTTCGTGCCGTCAACATCCAGTGCCTCCGGGGGAGTCGGATGGGATATCGGGACATCACGCAGCGTTCATCGAATCGATTCGATGCGTGATGTCGAAGCGCTTCGACGGGGGAAGGTATGTGGGGGCTGTGGGCGCGTCAATGGGGTGCGCGCGAATTGGGGCGGGTGTTCGGTGGGTCGGACGAGGGAGGCGGGCGGGGTGTCCTCAGCGGCGGGCCTGGCGCTGGGCTGGGTCCGGGGCCGGGTCCACGGCGTGGGTTGGGGCCGGGGCCTGGAGGTGGGCTGAGGCCGGGGCTCGGCGGCCCGCCGTCGTCGTGACGGAGATCAGGAGGGCGGCCGCCGCCGCTGCGACCGGTACTCCGTATCCGGCGGTCGCCGACACGTGCTCCACGACCCATCCGCCGGCCGCTGCCCCGCACGCGATCCCGCCCAGCAGCCCGGTCACCGCCAAGGTCATCCCTTCGTTCAACCGGCCCTCGGGCGTGCGGTGCTGGACCAGGGTCATGCCCGTGACCATGGCGGGGGCGGTCGCCATCCCGGCCACCAGCAGAGCCCCGGCGAGCACCGCGAGGGAACCCGTGAGCGAGGCGGCCAGCAGCGGCAGCCACATCAGCAGGGCCATCGCGGCGAGGCTCCACGGGTGGCGCCGCTCGGCCGGGCCCGCCGGCTTCAGAGCCCCGTAGAGAAGCCCGGCGGCGCATGATCCGGCCGCCTGGAGCCCGAGAACCATCCCGGCCGCAGCCCGGTGCCCCTGCGCGTCGGCGAACGCGATCGTCACCACCTCCATCGAGCCGAACACCGCACCGGTGGCGAGGAACCCGACCAGCAGCGGCGGCATCCCGGGTGCTCGGACCGGCGACCGGGTGGCTGTGGCCGTACGGCCCCGGGCGGGCGGTTCCGTCGAGCGCTGGGCGGCGAAGGTCAGCACGCCGGTCAGCAGCAGGGCGACTCCGACGAGGGTGCCCGCCTCAGGGAACAGGGCCCCGCACAGGAACGCGGCCAGTACCGGCCCGAGCATGAAACACAGCTCGTCGGCGGCCTGCTCGAAGGAGTTCGCGGTGTGGAGGCGTACCGGATCGCCCTTCAGCAGATGCGCCCAGCGCGCCCGGGACATGCCGCCGGTGTTGGGCGTGGTGGCCGTGGCGGCGTACGCGGCGAACAGCGTCCAGTCGGGCGCCCCGTACCGGACGCAGAGCACCAGCGAGATC
>NZ_JAPWHT010000217.1:0-16854 GCF_027270795.1 Streptomyces sp. ActVer | reverse complement strand
AGCAGCAGCGCCGCGACGAGCTGCCGCGCGAGCAGTTGGCTCGGCCCGGCGCCGGGCACCCGGTTCGGCAGCCCGACGCCCGACAGCGCGGCCTTCACCTCGACGAGCACACACGCGGTGAACTGGGCCCAGGCGAACCAGACGACGACGGTCAGCGTGTTGATGAACGTATCGACGCTGATCTCTTTCTGGAGCCAGTCCAGACTCGGCGAACCGCTCGGCAGCGGCCATCCGATCTGCGAGGCCAGCGCCCCGGGCACCCCGATCAGCAGCACGAGCAGGGCGACGAAGGCGAGGAACGCCTTCAGAAAGTCCCCGAACGAACGGCGACGCCGAGGCAAGGGCTGCGGCGTCCGATTCCTCGGACCCGGCGAGCTTCCCGTCGAGTTGGAAGTGGTACGTCGCGCCATGGCGGGTGTCCTGGTGTCGTGTGTGGAGGGAGGGTGAGCGGGGGTGTGCTGAGCCTACTTAGATCTTATTGAGGGTGTCGAAGGGCGGGGAGAGGAGGAGTCCTCGACCCCGACCGATTCCTCACCGCCCGCCCCCTATGCCCGCGATATCCAATCAAGCCTCTGCCCTTCTCGGCCTGGGCTCCGGGCACTTCGCAACTGTCACGTCACAGATCTCACGATCCCCACACAATCCCCCAGCACCGCCCCGAGGCCCTCTACGCGCCCCTGGTAGCTTCGTTCTCTGTTGCACACATGCCTTATACAGGGGGAGTACACCCGTGGCCCGCCGCACCGTGACCACCGCTGCCGCGCTCGCCGCCTCCGCGGCGCTTCTGCTGACCGCTTGTGGTGGGGGCGACGATTCGTCGTCGGACGACATCAAGGGGGCGGACAAGGGGTCGAGTCCGTCGGCTTCGGCGTCCTCCTCCGCGTCCTCCAAGGTCGAGCGCCCCAGGATCACGATCCCGAGCAGCTTCAAGCTGACCTTCGAGAGCTGGACAAGCAGCGACGCCAAGGAGCAGGCGGTACTCGACGACGCCAAGGAGGAGCTCCGGGCAGGGTACGCGGCGATCATCGCCAACGCCCCGGACAGCGAAGACCTTGCCTTCTACGACACCGAGACCGGCCTGCCGCAGAGCAAGAAGTGGATCAAGTCCTACACGGACAAGAACGTCACCGTCATCGGCGAACTGCCCGCCTTCGATCCCAAAGTCACCTTGGTCGACAGCGGCGACGGCAGGACGGCGTCCCTCCGTTACTGCACGGACGAGAGCAAGGCGTACACAAAGAACCGTAAGACGGGCAAGGAAGTGGGGAATCCCGCAGGCACAGACCCGGAGGTCGTGTACGTCGTCACGCTGAGAAAGAGCGCTCAGGGGGTGTGGCAGAACGCGTCCGTCACCTCTAAGAGGGGCGGGTGCCCAAAGTGACATCGTGGCGCAACGGACTACTTGTGATCGCCACGTCACTTGTCGCGGCGCTCCTGAGCTCCACTCCCGCCAACGCGTTCGGCGGCTCCGACACGAGAGGCGAAGCCACCGACAAGGTGGTCTCCGCCTCCGTCTCCCAGTCTCGGATCAAGGTCACCCAGATCAGCGGCCCCACCGGCGGAAAGCGCGGCGCGCTCTCGTCGACGGACGTGAACTGGAAGCCGCCGCCCTGCTGGTACGAGCCCGTCTTCACTCCAGCCCAGCTCAAGACCTTCTCGGAGACCGACGGCAGCGGTGACGTCAGCCTCCGCCAGGGCTGGATCGGATCGCGTCTGTGGACCGAGCACTTCAAGGACGAGAAGGACGCCAGTAACTACTTCGGCACCCCGTCGAGTGTGAAGGGCTACAAGAACTACAACCTCGACCAGGACGGCTACTTCTGGCGCGGAGTCGCTCCGGACGTCACCACCATCGACGACACGTCGAAGTGCAACCGCCTCATGTTCTGGCAGAACGCCGGCGAGATCCCCGACGTACCGGACGCCCCCACGCCGAAGACCCTCGCCGACTACGCGTACGACAAGGTCAAGGTCCCGGACACCGAGATCGAGTTGAAGCCGGAGGCCGAGTCCACGGTGAACCTCCCGACCTGGGTCTGGCTGGACAAGGGCACGTTCCAGGAGGTCAAGGTCCGCGCCGAGTTGCCCGGTACCAACCTCTGGGCGGAGACGACGGCGAAGCCGGTCGCCCTGCGTCTCGAACCCGGTACCGAGGACGCCGAGACCTACCCCGCCTCAGGTGAGTGCGAGATCAACGGCGACGGCTCGATCGGCACCCCGTACAAGAAGGGCGACGCCGAGCAGACGCCTCCCTGTGGCATCACGTACCTGCGTGCCACCGGCGGAGAGCCCTACGCGCTCAAGGCCTCCGTCACCTGGCAGATCTCCTGGGAGGGCACCGGCGGTGCGGGCGGTGACCTGCCCGACGGCACCTTCGAGACCACCCAGGACATGAACGTCCAGGAGATCCAGTCGATCAACCGCTGAAGCACGACCGCCCGTTCGCGGCGGTCGTTCCCCTTCTGCGAGACCCCACAACTTCTCCGAGCCCCCACAACAGAAGAGACGCGCACACCATGGCATTCCCCCACCCGGCACGCGCCGCACGCACGACCGGCATCGCTCTGCTGATGCTCGGTCTGACTTCCACCGTCGCTCTCACCGGGTGCGGCGGCACCACGGACGAGGACGGGAAGGCCGGCACGAAGGCCTCGGCCTCCGCCGCCGCCCCCAAGGGCGCCGTGACCCGCGAGCAGGCGGCGAAGATCGTCGACAACTACGCGGCTGTCAACAGCAAGGCGAACGCGACACGGAACGCCAAACTGCTGGCGACGGTCGAGGGCGGCCAGCTCCACGAGCAGAGCAAGGCGGACTACAAGACCTTCAGCACCTGGACGAAGGCGGACCAGGGCGACTACGAGAAGCCCTTCTCCTACCAGGACCGTACGTACTACCTCCCCGCGGGTGAGGACTGGTTCGCCGTCAAGGCAACCGCCAGCGGATCGAAGAGCCCCGCCCTCCTGGTCTTCGACAAGGACGGCGGCGCCTGGAAGTTGATGTCCGCGGTCTACTCCGACGCACCGATCCCGGCGATCGACACCGGCAACCACGGTCTCGCCACCGCCGTGGCGCCCTCCACCCGTGTCGGAGCCCTGGCCCCGAACGACGTGAGCGCGGCGTTCGAGGACCTGTACGAGACCGGGGGGAAGAAGGCCGGCGCCGCGATCTCCCACACCACGGACCCGGCCAAGGGCGCCCTCAAGCTCTACGACAAGCGCGACAAGGGCGACCTGGCCAAGTGGGCGACCAAGAAGTTCTTCGCCAAGGACCCGGCGTACGGGACGACTTACGCGCTGCGGCTGGCCGACGGCGGTGTGCTCGCGGTCGTCCCGACCGCCCACACCCAGGAAACGCTGCTCAAGCAGCAGTACATGGGCAGCTTCGAGATCACCCCGAACAAGGAGGAGGCCCTCTACAACCCGGCCAAGCGCGCCATCGTCACCGACACCTTCCAGGGCATGACGCTGGCCACCCTGCCGAAGTCGGGCAGGCCTTCGGTGATCGCGTACGAGTACCGGATGACGGACTCGAAGTAGACGACGGGACCGGTGAGGCATGGTCGGCACGGTGACGGGGGCACCGTGCGCCTCATATAGTCACGACTTGCGCAGACAGCAGACACGAGCCGCCGAGGCACGCACACCACAGGGGGAACGCACATGGGCAAGCCCGACCTCGCGCTGCCGCTCAGTGAGCTGGAGGACTACGGCACCCGGCTGCGTGACATCAAGACGCGGATGAACCACACCAAGAAGCTCTTCGAGTCGTACAAGGACGACATCGGCGACGGCGGCGTCTACGACAAGCTGGATGACTTCGAGTCCAACTGGGAGGACGGCCGCGAGGACATCAACCAGCAGCTCGACGCGCTGGCCCAGATGTCCGAGGCGATCGTCCGGGAGTTCAAGAAGCTGGACGACGACCTGGCGAAGCAGGTCTCCGAGGGCGTGAAGTCCGACGGCAAGGGCGGCAAGGAGGGCGGCGGCAAGTAGGCCACCCCGCCCGCGTGGTGAGCGCCCGAGCCTCGGCCGGCCTCGCCACCCACGCCCGTCGGCACCCCTCGTTGGCCGACTCCGTCAGCCCACCTCGTTGGCCAGTCCGGTCAGTCCGGTCAGCCCACCCCGTCAGCCGACCTCGTTCTCGGCGACCGCCCGTCCCCGGACCGTCACGTCCCCGCCGTAGAACATGCCCGTGAAGACCGGCGAGTACGTGAGCTGGACCTCCACCTCGACCTCGTCGGCGTTGGCGGCGACGCAGTGGGTGGCGGCGATGTCCGCGCCGGTCATGCCCATCTCCTGGGCGAAGGCCTTGACCCGGGCGCCGCAGTTCTCGAAGAGGATGGGGGCGCCGCCGCCTTCGTTCTCGTACAGCTCCTCCAGGTCCACGTCCTGGGCGGCGTAGCGGGCGGCCTGTTCCGCGATGTCGGCGGCGCGTTCGCGCTTGGAGATGGACAGGCCGCCGTCGATGACGAAGGCCGACAGCGACAGGAACACGAGCGCGAAGATGATCACCGCTCCGGCGCCCGAACCCCGGTCGTCGAGGCGTGCTCGGCGTACGTCCGTCCAGGAGCGCACGGCTCCTGCGACGCGTCCGGCCGTATCCATCAGCACCCCCATCCGCCCCGTCACGCCTTCCTCTTGAAGGGATCCAGCGGTGAGGTGAACGACGCCGTCAGCCGGGTCGGGACATCCAGGCCGAGCATGGCCAGGCCGCGTACCTCGCAGCTCACCTCGACCGTGAACAGGTCGGCGTCCTCGAAACCGGCGCTCGTCTTGTTCACCGTCACCGCACCGGAGCAGACGTCCGCCAGGTCGGCGTCCGCCGCCTTCTGCGCCTCCGCCATCGCCGAGGCCACATCCCGCTGGAGCGACCCGGATCGAGCCGCGTCCCTCGCCGCCCCGTCGATCGCCCCTCGTCCGTCCACCAGTTGTCCGAAAGCCACCAGCACCAGGATGAAGAGGATCATCACCGGCGCCAGGATCACCACCTCGACGGTGGACAGCCCGCGGTCGCTGCCAATGCGACCGCGACCGCCAGTGCCACTGCCACTGCCAGTGCCACTGCCACTGCCACGAACGGCCGGGGCCAGAGCCAGAAGCCGGCGGCGTACGAGAGCGCGCATCTAGTTCCCGTCCTCCTCGACGAACCGCTCCACCGGCCCCACCGACTGCGCGTGCACCGTGAGGTCCAGCCCGGGGAACACCGACGGCACCTTCGCCGTGATCTCCACGCCCACCGTGTTCTGCTCCGGCTGGAGCATCTCCACGTTCGGGGAGAGCACCAACTGCGGCCCCAGCTGCGCGATGTAGCTGTCGACGACGTCCCGTGCCTCGCCCCGCCACGCGCCCGGCTGTTCGTCGGCCGTCGCGCGGGCCTTGCGGGCGCCGGCCTGGGCCGCAGCCTGGGCCACGTGGTCGGCGAAGAAGTACAGCGCGAACTGCACGGTGGCGAAGATCATGAAGAAGAGCACGGGCGTGAGCAGCACGAACTCGATCGCGGTCATGCCGGAGTCGCCGCGGGTGGAGGCGGCCTCCACCCGGCGGCGTACCCAGCGTCGTACGCTCACCAGTTACCCCGTATGAGAGATATGAGAGGGAAGAGAGTCGGAAGGCGGAATCAGCAGGTGCTGCCCGCGTCCGCGCCCTTGATGCAGTCGCCGACCTTGTTGGCGCCGTCGCTCAGCGCGGCGTTGATGATCGCGGCGACCACGCCGACGATCGCCACGACGACCGCCGAGATGATGACCCACTCCACCGCGGACGCACCACGGTCGAGCTCGCCGGAGCGGGCACGCTGCACCCGCCCCTGGAGGAAGGTGATCAGGAAGTCCACCCCCGGGATCCCGGTGCTGAAGTTCCGTCCGTTCATGGTGAGTTGTCCTCTCAAGACAGTTCTCGAGTCATTTCAGAGCAGTTCGAGGATGCAGTTGTCGGTGCCGGAGTCAGACCTGGAACACACGCATCGCCGCCGGGAAGATCAGGAAGACGAGGAAGCCCGCGCAGAGCAGCAGCTGCGCGACGAGCATCGACTGCGACTTCTCGCCCGCGCTGCCCTCGATCTCGGCGAGTTCACGGTGCCGCATCGTCTCGGCCCGGGAGGCGAGCGACTCGCGCACCTTCGCGCCGTCGTCCGCGACCAGCGCCAACGAGGCGGAGAGGTCCTTCAGCTCCTCCACCCCCAGGTCCTCGCCCAGCGAACCGAGCGCCTGCCACTGGCTGATGCCGGTGATCCGGGCGTCCGCGAGCGCATTACGGATGCGCTGCGTGGCCCAGCCGTCGGAGACCTCGGCGGCGGCCATCAGGGCCTCCGGGAGACCCCGGCCGCCCGCGAGGCTCATCGACACGAGGTCCAGATACGCGCCGATCACGCGTCGCAGGTCACGTCGCTTCTCCGCCGCGTCCCTGCGTACTTCCAGGTCCGGCAGGAAGAAGAAGATGGTCGCGAACATCAGCGCGAGCCAGACCGGGATGACGGGGCTGCTGCCGAAGCCGAGCGTCCAGACCACGGCGAACATGAACGGGCCGAAGAACAGCCCGGCCGCCGCCAGCAGCACCTTCGTCGCGAGGAAGTTCTCCCAACTCCGGTCGAGCACGGCCAGATCGGCCCGCAGCGACCGCAGCTCCCAGCCCTGTTGCATGTAGAACTCGGAGACGCGCGCGCCGACTCCGGCCCGTACGGTCCCGATCCGCCCCGCGTCGGCGGTGCGGTGCGAGGACTCGTACGCCGCTCCCCGCGCCCGCATCGCGTCGATGCGCGCGACCTGCGAGACCGCGCTGCGCTTGGCCGGCATCATGGCGCGTACGAGGGCGTAGATGCCCAGGCCCAGGACGGCGCCGACCACGACGGGCATGGTCAGGGACGAGTTCATCGGCGTACCCCCTCCTCCGGCAGCGTCTGCGACGGAGCCTGTGTCTGGGACGGCGACGGCGTCCGGGGACGCACGAACTGGACCGACGCCTCGTCCCGGACCAGGAAGCGTTCCGGCGTCTCGATGGTCGAGAGCTTGCGCAGCCATACGAAGCCGAGCGCGAACAGGCCGCAGACACAGGCGAGTACGAGCTGGCCGACCGCCGTGCCGTACGGCTCGACGAATTCGCGGTTGAAGATCGACAGGCCGAGCACGAAGGCGACCGAGACGGCGACGACGATCTGTACGGAGCGCCGGGTCGAAGCGCGCTGTGCCATGACCCTCTGTCGCATGTCGACCTCTTCGCGCGCCGACTTGGCGAGCGCGCCCAGGACCTGCCGCAGACCCGGGCCGCGCAGCCGCGCGTTGAGGATCAGCGCGGCCACGATGATGTCGGCGGACGCGTCGTCGATCTCGTCGGCGAGCTGCTGCAGGGCTTCCGGCAGCGGCGTGCGGGAGCGGAGGCGGTCGACGAGGGCGTCGAGGTGCGGGCGCAGGACCGGTGCCGCGGCGCGCGCGGAGGCGGGGATGGCCTGTTCGAGGCCGACCGCGCCCGCGATGGTGTCGCGCAGCGACTCGGTCCAGGAGGCGAGTGCCTCCACGCGGCGCATGGCGGACTTCTCCTCGGAGGCGCCGCCGAAGAGCTTGTCCCAGAAGAAGACGAGGACGGCGGTCGCGATTCCGGCGACGGCCCACCGTGTGAGCAGCAGGACGACGATGCCGGCGCCGGCCGCGATCGAACCGCGCCGGCCGGCGAACCGTACGAGCTCGGAGGCCCGTTCGCTCGCCTTCTGCTTCTCGTGCTCGGGCTTGGCGGGCAGTCCGCGGACCGCGACGGCGAACAGCGCGAGGCCGCCGCCGACGGCGATACCGCACGCGAGCGCGTACAGGACCGTGGTCGAGAACAGCCCGCCCATGGAGCCGAGTCCGTCGAGATTCATGGTCAGCTCACCCCCAGTTCCCGCCGCCGGGCAGGCGATAGCCGTGCTGGATCAGGTCTTCGAGGCAGGAGAGGGGCGCGTGCGGCACGATCCGGCCGTCCGCGGCCTCGGCGAACACCTCGCTGGACAGGACGCGTCCGTCGACGCCGTTGACCTCGCGGATGGAGGTGACCATGCGCTGGAGTCGGCCGCCCGTCTGGTAGTTGTTGCGCCGCTGGACGAAGACGACGAAGTTCACCGCTCCCGCGACGAGCATCTGGCTGGCCTCGATGGGCAGCCGCTCGGTGGCCTGGAGCGCGTACGTGGAAATACGGTTGAAGACCTCGCTGGAACTGTTGGCGTGGATCGTGGACAGCGAGCCGTCGTTGCCCTGCGACATCGCGTTCAGCATGGTCACGATCTCGTCGCCGAGGACCTCACCGACGATGACGCGCGAGGGGTTCATACGCAGCGACCGCCGGACCAGCTCCGCCATCGAAATGGTGCCCTGGCCCTCGGAGTTGGGCAGCCGCTCCTCGAACGCCACGACGTTCGGGTGCAGATCGGCGAAGGTGTCGAGCCCGAGCTCCAGGGCGCGCTCGACGGTGATGAGGCGCTCGTGCGGCGGGATCTCGTTGGCGAGCGCGCGAAGGAGCGTCGTCTTACCGGCGTTGGTCGCACCCGCGATCATGATGTTCTTGCGGGCCCGGACGGCGCAGGCGAGGAAGTGCCCGATGTCGGGGGTGAGCGTGCCGTTGCCGACGAGGTCGGACATGAAGACCTTGCCCATACGCGCGCGACGGATGGACAGGGCGGGCCTGCGCGTCACGTCCATGACGGCGGAGAGGCGGGACCCGTCCGGCAGCCGCAGGTCGAGCTGCGGGTTGGCGGAGTCGAAGGGCCGGGAGGAGAGTCCGGAGTACGCGCCGAGGATCTGGATGAGCTCGATGAGCTCCTCGTCGGTCTCGGCGACGGGATCGCCCTTGGTCTCCTCGCCGTTGGCGTAGCCGACGAAGACCTGGTCGTACCCGTTGATGTCGATGTTCTCGACCTCGGGGTTGTCCAACAGCGGCTGCAGACGCCCCACTCCGAAGAGCGCGGCGTGCACGGCGGCGGCGTACTGCTCCTCGGTCTCGGCGTCCAGCGGCGTACGCCCGGAGTTGATCTCCGTGCGGGCGTACTCCTCCAGTATCTGGGCTATCACCGCGCGGGCGTAGTGCCGCTCGTCCTCGTTGGACATCGGTGTGACGCCGGAGACCTGGTCGAGCCGGCGCTGCTCGGCGATACGGTCACCGGCCTCCTGCCGGAACCGCTTGACCAGCTGGTGGTCGACTGCCGTCATCGGCCCGCTCCGGCGGTGGGCTGACCGTTCGGACCGCCTGCCGCCGGTACGGCCCAGGCCGCGCCGAACTGCTGGTAGAGGTCCGAGGTCACCTTGCGCGCCGAGCGGATGAGCAGCGACTTGTCGAGCCGTCCGCGCTTGCGGCCGGCCAACTGGTCGGCGCCTGCCGGGTCTTCGGCGATCGTGCCGACGACGCGGGCGCCGGTCTGCGCGGCCACCAGCATGTCGTTGACCTGGTGGACGAGCTTGCCGGACTCGCCCGGGTCGGTGATGAGGACGACACCGATGAGGGGCGTGCTGAGGGCGGCCGCACCCCGCGCTCCGCCGTGCAGCTTGGCGCTGAGGGCGGCGGCCCGGTCGCGTACGCGCGCGATGGCCTCCGGCTCGGTGCGGGAGATGAGGAGTACGAGGGCGGCCTGCGAGAACATCTCGACGGCCGGGGTGTCCCCGCTGATCCGTCCGCAGTCCGCGATGACGTCGGCGGGCGCGTGCGGGGAGTCGGCGAGCTGCGCGAAGGCCCGGCCGAGCGTGGGCCACAGCCCCGCGAGCCCGGCCGCCTGCTCGGCGTTCCCGAGCCCGACGAGCACTTCGAGCCCACCGCTCAACGGCTGTACGTGGTCCCAGAGTTGATCCGGTACCAGACCACGGCGGGCGGTGGCGGCGATGGACAGCATGCCGGTGTTCGGGTTCAGCGGCCCGCCGTGCGCGGCGGCACTGCGGTACACGAGGTCGCCGCCGGCCGGGTCGGTCTCGGCGAGCAGCACCCTGCGGGGCCAGACGGCGGCGAGGGCGACGGCCGCCGTGGTGACGCCGGGGGAACCTTTGTCGGCGGCTAGGGCGATGAGGGCCATGGTGTGTGTGACTCTCTTCGCCGCTAGTTGCCGGGAACCTTGACGAGGGCGACCTTGTTCGCCGCGGCGGCGCGGGCCAGCGCGGCGGCATCGCTCTCGTCGACGGTCACCGTGTAACGCTTGTTGGTGCTGCTGATGGTGGCGTCGCCCTTGTCCGTGGGCACGGTGTTGACACGCGCGTCGGAGACGATCGGCGTACTGCCGCTGCCCGCGGTACCGGTGCCCGTCTCGTCGTCCGAGTTCGAAGAACTGGTGTCGCCGACCTGGTAGGCGGCCACGAGGTCGCCCGGCTCGATGCCCTCCGGGTACTGCCCCTCCTTGAGGGAGAGACCGACGATGGCCTTGCCGGCCGGGAGGGCGCTCTCGGTGCCGAACATCTCGCCGATGACGAGGGTGCCCCCGTAGATCGTGGACTTGGCCTTGAGCTTCTTCAGGGTGTCGACCTGGGTCCACTTGATGTAGTTGACCCCGGAGTCACCCGCGACCAGCACCGACTCCACGTTGTCGCCGACGGACTGGCCGGCCTGGATGTCGCTGGTCACCTTCACGACCTCGACACGGTCGCCGGCGCGGAGCACCAGCATGGTCGCCCCGAGCGCACCCACGAGGATCAGCAGGACCGCGAGCGCGGCCAGCGCGGGTTTGCGCTCGCGAGGCGGCGAGGGAAGGCGCTCCCCCATCGTCGGCTGAACCGGCGCAGCGGAACGGTTGTTGCCCGCCCCCGTACGCTCCTGGATCTTCACGCAACCGCTCCCCGTACACCCAAGAAGGTTTCGTCATTCAGGACACTTGGAACACTTCGGCCGCACCGGGCGTACCGCCCGACCTGGTCGAACAGCCACGGCCGGAATGAGTGTCAAGTCATCGCACCGTATCAGCAGCGCATAAGCCCCTCAAGGCGCGCCCGTGGCCTCGAATCTCACACGCCCCGACGTTATCCACGCGCAATGCGGGCCGTTCGGTTCCCGGTCGAGGAAGGCCCTGCATACGGGGCCGCCACTGTGCACCAGCGAATCATCCACCCCTGCTCGGACGGCCGTTCGTCACGCTCCGTCCATCAGGTCTGCACTACTCGCTCACGGGGGTCGGGTGGGGGCATGGGAGGATCGCCGACGATCTTCAGCCACGCGGACGACGGCCCCATCCGTCATCCCGCTTCCCCCCGCGAAAGCCAAGGAGCCCGCCCCCACATGAAGCGATCCGCCCTCGCCGCCTCCGCGCTCACCGTCGCCGCACTCGCCGGACTGACCGCCTGCGGAGGCGGGGACTCGGAGACGGACGCGGCCGACAAGCCCGGGACCGGGGCCACGGCCTCCCGGGCCAAGGAGGTCAGCCCGGCGGACCGGCTGGCGAAGCTCATGATCACGAAGTCCGACGTGGGCGGCTACAACATCGAGAAGCCCTCCGCCGAGTTCGCCTTCGCCAAGTCCCCGGACGAGGTGACCCTGGACAAGAAGGTGTGCGCCCCGCTGGCGTACGCGATGAACCAACTCCCGCTCGGCGAACCGCAGGCGGACCTCACGCGAGTCGCCTCGAAGGGCGGCCTCGTCGGCGGCTACACCTACGTCACGCTCACCACCTACAAGGACGGCGGGGCGGAGTCGGCCATGGCCGGCCTCGCCAAGGCGGTGGCCTCCTGCGGCGACGGCTTCACCGCCAAGTCGAAGAGCGGCACCAGCCCGTACGACTCGGTCACCGCGGAACCGACCACCAAGGCGGGCGACGAGTCCCTCGCCTTCAAGTCCACGATGACGGTCCTGGGCACCACACACACGCTCCACTCGGCCGCCGTACGCCGCGACGAAGTCATCGCCGTCTACTTCTCGGTGGACGGCAGGGCGATCGCGGAGTCCCGGCCGAGCGACACGAAGCTCGCGACCGCGGTGGTGGAGGCGCAGAACGCGAAGCTCGACTGATGCGCGTCGACCCGGGCGCACCCTGGCGCTCGGGCCGACGACAGGAAGCACACCGAGCCAGCGGCCACCCGTACGAGTGAGCCAACGTCCCGGCGCCTGCGCGCGGAAGGGCGGACCAAGGGCCGCATCTTGCCGGCTAATACACCGCCCTCAACCCGTCCGCCCGGTCCAGGGGCTCCGCAATAGCCATGCGCATACGCACTGGCGGAACGCCGTACGTCGGATCCAGGCTGATCTCTACGCAAGCATTTACCGCGACACCGACCCACCAGGGGCACTTCACTCCTGATCCCAGCCGGCCAGTTCGGCGACGGACGATGTGGCCGCCTTGAACTCGTCGCGTACGGGGGCGCAGGATTGACGGAGACTCTCGAGGAAGTCCCTACCGAGGCGAGGTTCGGCCTGATCGCCCGTCAGAGCCCGTACTGATTCGACGAACGCGTTCTGGGCGTCCTGCTCCATCCGCTGAAGCCGGCCAAGCCCCTCGTCCTCACCGGCTCGGGTAATGACGACTTCACTTCCACCGAGCTTGAAGTCGAAACTTCCCATAACCGTTTCGAGTGTCTGTCCAGACATCTCGGCCCGTGCCGGACTCGGATTCAGGTGGACCGCGATGGCGTTGACCGCCAGCATCGCGGACTGCACGACGGAGAACCCTCTGCTGCCCGGGTCATCGACGTCCATGGATTCCGTCCTGGTTTCAAAATCCTCAAGAATCTCGATGAGTTCATCCTCGTCGACCTCTCCGAGGGGTGCTTTCCAGGCCACTTCCAGAACCTGAGAGAACCACTCGGCATCCTCTGGGTCGGCCAGCGTGACGAAGATGCCACTCCCACGCTCCGCGCAGCCCAGGCAGAACCCCGCCAGGAAGTGGGCAGGGAGATCACGAAGCGCCGAGTAGGCTTCCACATTGCGAGCCAACTTAGTCTCCTCGGGTCCAGAACAAGGTATAAGGTGAATTCTGTGGCTGATGGCCACGAATCCCCTGCCCACCGATTTCTATACCGCGCACATCGATTTGCGGCAGACATATGTCATTGCAGAAGTTTCGCGAGGCCGCTCCGTAAACAGCGTGCTCGTTGGGCCCCAGGGCGTTGAGTATACCGTCCTCGGCATGCCCGGGCGCCCTCACGAACTCCTCCCCCTCTCGCAACTGCCACCCGGCAGGCATGGGGCCGTCACCGTTAATTCCGATCCGCCTGACGAACTGTCTCGTTTCAGAATTGAATACACCGATTACCGAAGTAGTTCCTCTGACATCAGCCATCCAGTAGTCGTTCCTGAGGGACTGCAACTCCTCCGCACGATCCAGTGCGAGAAGTGCATCCTCACGCGTTCCCGGACTGCACGGGCTGAGCCCGAGGGGATCGATCCATACATAGGGGTTGCCGACGTAGGCGTGCGGGTTTGGCCCGGGAAGGAGACCCAGGGGGTCAGGAGTCAGGTAGCGGGCGGTCTCGGGGTCGTAGTGCCGGAAGAAGTTGTAGTGGAGACCGGTCTCCGGGTCGAAGTACTGCCCAGGAAACCGGAGCGGCGTGTACGCCGTGCTGCGTGAGGCCCAACTTGTACTGCCCCACAAGGAAGTTCGGGTGCGCCAGGCGATATCCCCTGATTCGTCGACGAGTTCGGTGGGAGTCCCCACCATGTCGGTGACGATCGCGAAGAAGCGGGAGTCGATCTCGTCCTGCGGCATCTCGGCTGCCGCGATGCGCTCGGTCTGGGCTACCGGGCGGTGGTTCTGGTGGTCCCAAGTGAGAGTGACCTGATGCGGAAACTCTTCGCTGGTGACAGTCTGTTCACACAGGGTCGTGCCGTCCCAGGTGAATTCGGTGCGTTCAACAACCGTTTCACCGTCAGCTGCCAGGCGGAGCTTGGCCGTACGACGGCCCAGGGGGTCGTAGGTGTAGCGCCACAGGGTGCCGTCTGGGGTGACGGTCGAGGTGAGGCGGTCCTCGGCGTCCCAGGTGTAGCGCCAGGTGTCCGGCTTCCGCGAGAGTCGGGTCTTCTGACGCAGCGTGATACGTCCGAGCGCGTCGTGCTCGTATCGGACCCGACCGGCGGCGGTGATACGAGTTCCTGTGTAGGTACGCGCCCCTGTCGCTTCATGGCCTGGGTGAGTGCGAGGCCATGTCGCCCGGGTCTGGTTGCCCACTGAGTCGTAGTCATAGGTCTCTGTCCAGTTCTGGGCTTGGACAGACGTAACTCTTCCTGCCGCGTCGAGACCGAAGTGACGGGTGCCCGCCTGCTGGTCGGTGAGCTCGGTGAGATGGCCGTCGGCACGGTAGGAATAGACGCGACTCTGGACGGGGTGGGCATCGGCGTCGGCGATCGACTGAGAAGTCAGGCGTCCCAGTTCGTCGAAGGCCTGGGCCAGGGTGACGCTCGCCCCCATGGTGCGGGCCACTTCCCGGCCTGTCGGATCACGATGGAAGTCGACCGTACGGCCGGAGGCGTCGAGCCTGGTGCGGTGTCCGGCGGGGTCGTAGGTCCAGGTGCTGTGCGCGCCGCCGGGTGTCGTGCGGCGGATGCGACGGCCTACCGCGTCATAGGTATGAGTGAGGGTGCGGCCATTGGCCGACTCCGATATGAGCCGGCCCAGGTGGTCGTATTCAAGCAGGAGTTCGCAGTCCGAGCCGGCGGCTCTGGTCAGGCGACCGTGCAGGTTGTAGTCGAAGATGGTGATCGATCCGGCGACATCCTTGCGGATGATCTGACCGAACACGTCGTGATCGAAAGCGACGGTTTCGCCGACCGCGTTGGTACGGGAGAGCACCCGGTTGGCCGCGTCGTGCGTATAGCTGAGCCTACGGTCGTCGAAGTCCGTTTCCGCTGTCAGACGTCCTGCGGCGTCATACTCATAACTCCAGGTCAGACCCAGCGGGTTGGTCACGCTGGTGAGTCGCAGCGAGGCGTCGTACGCGAGTTCGGAACGGGCGCCGTCGGGAGCCGTACGTGTGGCGAGTCGGTCGAAGTGCGTGTACTCGAAGTGCGAGACCTGTCCCAACTGGTCCGTGTGGCTGGTGCAGTTGCCCTCGCCGTCGTAGGCCCAGGTCTCAGTCGAGCCGTCAGGAGCGGTACGACCGATCAGGCAACCCTCCGGTGACCAGTCGAAGCGAGTGGTGTGCCCCAGAGGGTCGGTCACAGTGACCGGCCGACCGAACACATCGCGTTCCCAGGTGGTTTGTGCGCCCAGCGGGTCGGTCACCTTCATGGGCAGGCCCGCGGGATTGCACCGCACAGCGGTGGGATGCCCCAAGGCGTCGCTGACGGTCGTGGCGTGTCCCGCTGCGGTGTACGTACTGCGGGCCGTGTTCCCATCTGGGTCGGTCGCCGCGACACAGTTACCGCGCTCGTCGTAGGTGTATCTCCAGGTGGTTGCGTCCGGAAGGGCAATCGCCGCGGTGAGATTGAGGTCGTTGTAGGTGAAGTGGACGACCGAGCCGTCCGGCCGAGTGACCTCGGTCGGCTGTCCCAGCTCGTTGTTCACTGCGCTGGTGGTGTTCCCGAGTTGGTCCGTCGCGGAGATGAGGTGGTGATGGGCGTCGTAGGCGGTGCGGACCGTACCGCCCAGCGGGTCGACTTCCGCGACGACCTGGCACTCGTCGTTGACGACGAAGCGGGACGTCTCGCTCTGTTCCGTGGTCACCTCTGTGATGCGGCACCCGGGCCACGCGGGATCCACGACGTCGTAGGCGAAGCGGTGCGCCATGTGCCCGGCCTCGCCGCCCTGCACGACGCAACGGTCCTGGGAGTCGTAGGCGTACTCGTAGCGGCTGCCGTTCGTGTCCGTCCAGGAGGTGACGCGCAGCAGTTCGTCATAGGTGAACCGCAGTGGCAACCCGGAGGAGTTGGTGATCGAAGTGAGGTTGTCGTCGGTGTAGCCGTACCGCTTGACCACCAGATCCGTGCCACCTTCGCCGGCTCCCGCCAGGCTGAGCGCGGTGACACGGCTGTCGTCCACGGTGAAGGTGAGGCGGTATCCGCCTGAGTGCCTGATGGCCAGCGGAGTTCCTTCGTCGTCGTAGTCGAAGGTGATGGTGTTGTGGTTGCGATCGGTGATGCGCTCAAGAAGGGCCAGACCCCCGCCGGGTACGGCGAACTGGTGGCTGTGGCCCGTGATCGGATTTCTGACGCGGTATCCGCCGTCGGCCAGACGGGTCAGGGGCCAGCGCGGGCCGGACTCGGGCATGACCGGGAGATCCGGCCCGTCGGGGTGCGGGTAGGCGAGCAGCATGCCGTCCTCGGTGACGAAGACGATGCCGCTCTCGTCGATCTCGAGCCGCTGGTCGAGAGTGGAGGCCCAGGTGGGTCCGAACCACCAGCCGCACCGGTAGCCGGAAGTGGTCCGCCGGGCAAAGCTCAGCGGGAGCGCTCCCGAAAGTGCGATGTCGACGCCGTCCAGGAACATCCACCCGGTGGCGGGGTCGACCGGGTCCCCACAGCCCTTGATCTTGGTCTTGAGTCGGTTGTACGCGCCCTTGGCTCCGTCGGCGAGGGCAGTCTTGGCGTTCTTCGCCAGACCGCCGAGACCCTTGGCCATGCCTTTGAGCCCCAGCTTGCCCGCGGTCCTGAGACCTTTCGCGAGTCCACCGAGGGTGGTCAGCCCCTTCATGCCGGGTATGCAGTCAAGCGCGGCGAAAGCCACATCCAATAGGGAGGCTTGGCCCTTCATATATTTATTGAGGGTGTCGGCCAGGACGACAAGCGCGGCGATGAGAACGATGGCGCCGAGGATGGGCCCGCCGATGATCATCGCGATGATGCCGAGGACGGCGACGACGACCTTGCTCACGGCGACGATGGTGTCCCAGTTGTCGACGAACCAGTCCCCGACCTCCTCATACCACTTCCGGTTCTGAATCCCGGCGTCGGACGCCTCGTCCAGCTTCCGCTTGGCGTCACCGGCGGCGTCCTCGCG
>NZ_JAPWHT010000216.1:0-16857 GCF_027270795.1 Streptomyces sp. ActVer | reverse complement strand
CCCGTGAGAACCCGGCCCAGCAGCGCGCCGCCGGGTTCTCACGGGCCGGCGGGGGCGGCTGGTGACGGCGCTGGTGTCCGGCGCCGTGATCCTGGCCCTGGCCGTACGCATGCTGGTGGCGCCGTCGTGACGGGCGGCATCGCGCGCCTCCCGGAAAATATCCGGCCGTCCGTCACACTTCCGCGCCGCGCTCCGTCAGTGCGATGACAGACACTTTCGGAACTCATGAGGAGCACCTGATGCAGGCACGGACGAAGAACCCCGCGGCCATCCTTCCCGACGCGGGGCAGGCCATCCAGGGAGGGGCTGATCAAGGCGGCCGGCAAGGGCGGTGTGCCCCAGGAGACGCTTGAGCTCGTGCACCTGCGCGCGAGCCAGATCAACGGGTGCAGCGCGTGCGTCTACGGAGGCAGCCACAGCGCCCACAAGGCGGGCTCGGCGACGAGCGGCTCTGGGCGGTGTCGGCTGGCGCGAGGCGCCCTTCTACTCGGACGCCGAGCGCGCGGCCCTCGCCCTGGCCGAGGCGATGACCCGGCTCGGCGACCGCTCCGACGACGCGGTGCCGGACGAACTGTGGGACGAGGTGGCCGACCACTACGACGAGCGGCAGCTCGCCTCTCTCATCCTGTGGATCGTCACGACCAACCTCTTCAACCGCCTCAACGCCACCGTCAGGGAGCCCGCCGCGGGCGCCGCCTGGGCCTAGGTCCGGACGGCTTCCGGTGTGCAGGAGCGGTGTGGGCGGGAGGGACCTGCGGGAGGGATGAAATCCCTTGGGTGGCCGTGTTGAATCAGCGTCGGCACGAGTCGCACGAACAACGATCGATGGGATGGATGTCATGCCTCTCAAGGGCGAGTACGAACCCAGCCCCACCAAGTGGGTACGCGATCAGGTCGAGCTGTACGAGAGCTCGAACGGAACCGAGGGAACGACGCTGATGGACACGGGGTTGCCCGTGATCGTGCTGACCACCCTGGGTGCCAAGAGCGGGAAGATCCGCAAGACGCCGCTCATGCGCGTGGAGCACGACGGCACGTACGCCGCCGTCGCCTCGCTGGGCGGCGCGCCCAAGCACCCCGTCTGGTACCACAACGTCGTCGCCGATCCCCGCGTGGAACTCCAGGACGGCGGGACGCGCCAGGACATGACGGCACGCGAAGTGACCGGCGAGGAGAAGGCCCAGTGGTGGGAGCGGGCGGTCGCGGCGTATCCGGCGTACGCCGACTACCAGAAGAAGACGGACCGCGAGATCCCGGTCTTCGTACTGGAGCCGGCCGCCGGGGCGTGAGCCGCGCGGGCACGTGACGGCGGGCCGTACCGGGGCAGTGCCCCGGTACGGCCCGCCGTTCTCGTCCCGACAGGGGCTCCTCGGTGGCTCCGCGGCGGCTCCCGGAACTCGTTAGAAGAAAGTTGGAATGATTCCCGGACCGCCGGGCACCCGACGCTCAGGCCCCGCCGCGCTCCCCCGTCGCGGCGGGGCCGCCGACGTGTGCGCCCGGGTGGGAAACCGCATGCTCGGCCCGTGCGGCTCGGCGCGCGACGGCGGCGTCCGTCACGTCGAGGAAGATCTGGTCGGCCTCCGGGATCGTGTGCGAGACGGACCGCTTGATGCGCTCGGCGACCAGCTCGACCTCCTCGCTGTCCAGGCCGGGGACCAGGTCGACCCGGGCGGCGACGAGCGTCGAATCGGGGCCGAGCTGCATGGTCAGCAGGGACTCCACCGAGTCGATCTCGGGCTGGGCGTCCAGCAGCGAGCGGATACGACCGCTCGACTCCGCATCCGCGGCCTGGCCGATCAGCTGGTCGCGTGCGTCACGGCCCAGCCGGTACGCCACGTACACGAGCAGCGCCCCGATGCCGAGCGACGCCGACGCCTCCCAGACGATCCGGCCGGTGACCATGTGAAGGGCCATCCCGGCGATCGCGAGAGTCACACCGAGCACGGCGGTGCCGTCCTCGGCGACGACGGTACGCAGGGCAGGGTCCCGGGCTCCGGCGGCGAGGCCGCCCTGTTTGCGCACCTGGTGGAGGGCCCGTAGCAGGGACGCGCCCTCGGCGAACAGAGCGACGACGAGGACGACCAGTCCGACCACATAGCCGTCGTGGGTCTCCGTGCTCCCGCTGCTGAGGGCGTCGAAGCCCTGGTAGAAGGAGAAGCAGCCGCCCATCACGAAGATCCCGACGGCGGCGAGCAGGGACCAGAAGAAGCGTTCCTTTCCGTAGCCGAACGGGTGCCGGCTGTCGGCGGGGCGTCGGCTGCGGCGCAGGGCGGCGAGGAGGAAGACCTCGTTCAGGCTGTCTGCCACCGAGTGCGCGGCCTCCGAGAGCAGCGCGGGGGATCCCGCGATCAGCCCGCCCACGGCCTTGGCCACGGCGATCACGAGGTTCGCGGCCAGCGCCACCAGCACGGTGACCCGGGTCCTGCGATCGGACGGTGTGGAGGGCTTGTGACTCATCTCGGCCGAATGCCCCTCCCACCGGCCCTCACACGGGGCGACGGCGGTTTTCGGGGAACCCTCCCCAGAGCACGCGCACGGAAGGAGCCGGGCATGAGCGACACCGAGGGCAACAGGGCGTACGGGAAGAAGTCCTTCAAGCGGTCCAAGAGCCACTTCGCGGACCGCGTCACGGCTGACGGCCGGGACGGCTGGCCCGTCGAGGCCGGGCGCTACCGCCTGGTCGTCAGCCGGGCCTGTCCCTGGGCGAGCCGCGCGGTGATCTCCCGACGGCTGCTGGGCTTGGAGGACGCCCTGTCGATGGCCATCGCCGACCCGATCCAGGACGACCGCAGCTGGCGGTTCACCCTCGACCCCGGCGGCCGGGACCCCGTACTCGGCATTCGCTATCTCGGCGAGGCGTACGAGGCCCGGGAGCCTGGCGCTCCGGGCGGCGTCAGCGTGCCCGCGCTCGTGGACGTACCGACCGGCCGTCTGGTGACCAACGACTACCAGCGGCTCACCCTGGACCTCGCCACCGAGTGGACGGCCCTGCACCGGGAAGGCGCGCCCGACCTCTACCCGGCGGATCTCCGCGACGAGATCGACGAGGTCATGGCGGAGGTGTACGAGGACGTCAACAACGGGGTGTACCGGGCCGGGTTCGCCACCGGTCAGAAGGAGTACGCGGCGGCCTGCGAGGGTGTGTTCCGGCGGCTGGAGCTGCTGTCGGAGCGGCTCGCGGGGCGGCGGTACCTGGTCGGGGACACGATCACGGAGGCGGACGTCCGGCTGTTCACCACGCTGGTCCGCTTCGACGCCGTCTATCACGGCCACTTCAAGTGCAACCGCTGGAAGCTGACCGAGGGCCCGGTCCTGTGGGCGTACTCCCGTGATCTCTTCCAGACGGCCGGATTCGGGGACACCGTCGACTTCGACCACATCAAGCGGCACTACTACCAGGTCCACACGGGCATCAACCCGACCGGCATCGTGCCGCTCGGGCCGGACCTGTCCGGCTGGCTCACGTCCCACGGCCGCGAGGAGCTGGGCGGGCGCCCCTTCGGGGACGGGAGTCCGCCGGGGCCGGTGCGCGAGGGCGAGGATGTACCGGGGACGGGCCGGCCCCGACCATCCGCCGGCTCTTTGCGTATGTGCCGCTGAACTGGACACTCGCCATGGGGACGGGGATACGAGCCGAAGGAGACCCGGATGCAGAAGAAGAAGCTGCCACTCGTGTACAAGCCCCTCGGGTTCGTGCTCGGCTGGGCGAGCGGGGCCCTCGCCGGGATGGCGTTCCAGGCGACCTGGAAGGCCATACGCCACGAGGAGGACGCGCCCGACGCACTGGACAAGGACCGCGGTTGGGGCGAGGTGCTGCTGGCCGCGGCCATCCAGGGCGCGCTCTTCGCTGTCGTCCGCAGCGCGGTGGACCGTACGGGGGCGACGGCCATCGAGCGGTCGACCGGAGTGTGGCCCTCCAGCGACAAGGGGGGCCGCGACTGACTCCCCTTACCGTCCAGTACGGTTGGCCTCCACGCAGTCGGCCCGGAGCCGGCCGGGAGTCAGGGGAGCGATCGTGAAGAACCAGATAGAGGTCGGCGACACCGTCGAGGACTTCGAGCTTCTCGACGAGACCGGCACCTCACGCAAGCTCTCCGAGCTGCTGGTCGAGGGGCCGGTCGTGCTGTTCTTCTATCCCGCGGCGCTGTCCGCCGGCTGCACCGCCGAGGCGTGCCACTTCCGCGACCTGGCCGCCGAGTTCGCGGCCGCCGGGGGCCGTCCGGTGGGGATCAGCGGCGACGCGGTCGAGCGCCAGCAGGAGTTCGCCGGGAAGCACACCCTCGGGTTCCCGCTGCTGTCCGACCCGGATGGGCTGGTCCGCGAGCGGTTCGGTGTGAAGCGGGGCTTCTCGCTGGCGCCCACGAAGCGGGTCACCTTCGTGATCTCCGAGGACCGGAAGGTGCTGGAGGTGGTGCGCAGCGAGTTCAAGATGAGCGCGCACGCGGACCGCGCCCTGGCGGCCCTGCGCACGCACAACGGCTGAACCCGGAAACCCTGTTCGCTCAGCCCTGCTTGGCGGAGGTCACCCCTGCTTCGGGGCGGTGGTCCGGTTGGCGCGTACGGTGAACGAGTGGCCGGCCGGGTCGGCGAACCCCCGCTCCTCGAACGGACCGGACGGGTCCTTGGCCTCCAGCGGCCGGCCTCCGAGCCCGATGACCTTGCGTTCGGCCGCGTCCAGGTCCTCGACGTGGAAGTCGATGTGGGCCTGCAGCGAGTTCTCGGGGCGCGGCCAGCTCGGCGGAGTGGCGTTCACGTCCCGCCGGAACGCGATCCGAAACCCGTCGGCTCCCTTGATCTCCACGCGGTTCGCCGACGCGTCCGTCTCCTCCGCGTCGAGGAACTCCTTGTAGAACGCGGCGAGTTTCTCGGGCTCGGCACAGTCCAACACCACGACGCCCGCCACTACCAGTGCCATGTTTCCTCCGTACACCGACCGACCACGAGCGGCACTCCGCCCACGGCTCCATGGCGACCGGGTACCCCGCCCGCGGGTTTCAGTCGGTCGCGCGCCCACGACCCGTCGGCGCCGGAGGCGAACGCGCTCATTCGGCCACGGAGACCGACGAATCACCGAGGTCACGGAGTGGTGTAACGCAGGTCACGGTCAAGTCACCGAGGTCGCGGCATAGATCATTTACGATCAGGGCAGCCTCGTAGCGTAAATCGAGTCAACTTTCGCCTCGGGAAACGCCGTTCGAGCCAGCGGGCGTCAATTTCGACGTCCGCCCCACAGGGATGGGGGCCCTGTGCATCGTCTCAAGAGAGGACGCGAATGCCGCAGGACGTCAGGTTCGACCTCCCCTTCACCACTCCCGTCAGCGAGCACCTCGAGTATGCCCGCGCCCGCCATCTGCGCTGGGTATGGGACAAGGGCCTGGTCCGCAGCCAGCCCGGATTCGAGGAATACCGCTCCTGGGATCTGCCCCAGGCGGCAGCCCGCACCTACCCCTACGCCTCGGCCGACGACATGGTCGTCCTGATGAACTGGTTCTCACTGGCCTTCCTTTTCGACGACCAGTTCGACTCAGGTAGGCCGGATCGCGCCGACCGTATAGCGGAGGTCGCGCGGGAGCTGATCGCCACCCCCTTGCGGCCGGCGGGCATCACCCCTCGTGTGGCGTGCCCGATCACCGTGGCCTGGGCGGAGGTCTGGGCCCATCTTTCGGATGGCATGTCTCTGACATGGCGGACGCGGTTCGCGGCCTCCTGGGGCCGTTTCCTCGTGGCGCACACCGAGGAGGTCGACCTGGCCGCCCGCGGCCTGGCCGGCACCCTCGACCTTCAGGAGTACGCCGAGTTCCGCCGCCGTACGGTCGGCATCCACCACAGCATCGACGCCGGTGAGCGCAGTCGGGGCTTCGAGGTGCCCGCCGAGGTGCAGGCGCATCCGCTGATGGAGAGAATGCGGGACCTGGCCGCCGACACCATCGGCTTCATGAACGACATCCACTCCTTCGAGCGCGAGAAACGCCGAGGGGACGGCCACAACCTGATAGCCGTGCTGCACCGCGAGCGCCGCTGCGGATGGCAGGAGGCCGCCGACGAGGCGGTCAAGATGACCACGGACAGCCTTGCCGAGTACCTCGAACTGGAGGCGCAGGTACCGCAGATGTGCGACGAACTCGGCCTGGACGAGGACGACCGCGCGAAGGTCCGGATGGGCGTCGAGGCCATCCAGCACTGGATAAACGGCAACTACGAGTGGGCCCTGACCTCGGGCCGCTACGCGGCTGACAAGGAATCCCCGGCCGCCAAGGCCGAGTTGGCGGGCCAGGGCTCACTGGACGACCTGCTGGCAGTCTGAACGCTGTTCCCCGCGCTCCCCGTCAGGGGCGCGGGGAACAGCGCGACAAGCCACAACTGACCAGCAGCCGACAAACAACAGCCGCACCCCCACCACCACCCAGCGGAGCGCCTACGCCGCGAACTCGACCGGAAGCTGGTTGAGCTTTGCCTCCCATGTGGAGGCTGTGGAGGTGAGCTCATCCGGAGACACCGCGAGCCGAAGCCCCGGCAGCCGGTGCAGCAGCACATCGACGGCCGTCTCGATGATGGCCTGGCCGATGTTCTGCCCGGGGCACTCGTGCGGCCCCCCGCTGAACGCGAGGTGCGACTGGTTGCCGTGCACGGAGATGCCGACGTCGGGCCGGATCTCCGGGTCGACGTTGCCTGCGGTCAGGCCGAGGACGAGCAGGTCACCTTCCTGGATACGGTGACCGCCCAGTTCGAGATCGGCCGCGGCGAACCGCCCCGGCAGGACGGCCAGCGGCGGGGTGTTCCACATGACCTCCTCCACGACGGCGGAGATGTTCAGCTGCCCGCTGACCAGACCGGAGAGCCGGTTGGCGTCGGTGAGCACCAGTTGCAGCACCCGGGCCAGCAGATTGCTGGTGGTGGCGTGGGCGGTGATCAGCACCAGACGCAGATGGTTGAGTATCTCGTCGTCGTCGAGGTCGGCGTGGTGCTCCAGCAGCCCGGTGGTGAAGTCGGAGCCCGGCTCCACCCGCTTGCGCTCGGCCAGTTCACCGAGGATCTGCATGATGCGGTCGTTGTGGACGAGTGCTTCGGCGCCGCCCTTCATGACCAGCGCCGTGGACTCTGCCAGCCGCCGCCCCTCGCTCTCCGCGAGCCCGAACACCCTGGTCAGTACGAGCATCGGCAGATACTCGGAGTAGTCGGACACCAGGTCGGCACTGCCGGCCCCGTCGAACGCGTCGATCAGTTTGTTGGCGAAGTGTGTGACATGGCGTCGGATGCCACGGCCCGAGACGGCCTGCAGGTTGTCCGTCACCGCACCGCGCAGCCTGCGGTGCGGTTCGCCGTCCTGGGAGACGCAGTCGGGCCGCCACCCCAGCATCGGAATCAGTGGAGAGGTGCTCTCGACACGCCCTTCCTTCCAGTCCCGCCAGATCCGCGAATCCCGGCTGAACTGGCGGGGGTTGTCGAGCACCCGCCGGTTCTCCCGGTAGCCGAGGACCAGCCACGCCGGGATGTCGCCCTCCAGCAGTACCGGCGCGACCGGCCCGTGCTGTTTGCGCAGCCGCGAGTAGATGCCGATCGGGTCGGTCGCCGCTTCGGGCCCGTAGAGACGGGTGAGCCCGTCTCCCCCGCCGTGCGCGACCGGGCAGCCGCGCGGGGCGTCGGGACCGTTTAAGGGCTGGTCGGTCATCGGGACTCCAGAGCGACTGCGGAGCGTTCTTTGAGGTGGCGTATCAGCGCGATGAGCACATCACGGCTGGACGCCCGGTCGCGGGCGTCGCAGGCCACGATCGGGGTGTGCGGGGAGATGTCCAGGGCGTCGCGGATCTCCTCGACCGGGTGGTCCTTGGAGTCGGGGAAGACGTTGAGGGCGATCACGAACGGGACGTTCTGCCGCTCCATCTCCTCGATCGCCCGGAAGCTGGAGGCCAGTCGACGCGTGTCGACCAGCACCACGGCCCCGAGCGCGCCCTTGAACAGGCCGTTCCACAGGAACCAGAACCGCTCCTGGCCGGGAGTCCCGAACAGGTACAGCACCAGCTGGTCGTTGATGCCGATCTTGCCGAAGTCGAGGCTGACGGTGGTCTCCTGCTTGTCCGCCACCCCGATCAGGTTGTCCACGTCGGCGCTGGCCTGGGTCAGCGTCTCCTCGGTGGTGAGCGGCTTGATGTCGCTGACCGAGCGGACCATGGTGGTCTTGCCGGTGCCGAACCCGCCGGCGATCATCACCTTCACCGAGCGGGCACCGGCCGGCAGAGTGCCGTCGGCCGGGTGCCGGTCGGGATGGTCAAAGCCTTTCAAGTCCACTGAGTACCTCCTCAAGGAGCGCGAGGTCGGGCCCGCGACCGGCATTCGACGCCGGGATGGGGTCACGGGCTTCAACGCGTCCTGCGTCCAGCAGATCGGCCAAGAGCACCGCGAGAATGTTGAAGGGCAATCCGAGATGGGCGCCGAGTTCGGCCACCGACAGCGGATCGCGGCAGCGCCGGAGGATCTCCTCGTGCTCGTGCTGCAGGCCGGGGACGGCCGCGGCACGGGAGGTGATGAGGGTCGCCACGTCAAGGCTCGACGACGAACCGCCCGGTCCGCTGCGACCGCCCGTGAGGACGTAGTAGCGCTCAAGACCGGACGGGTCCGTGGGTCGGCGGGGACCACTCATCCAGAGTGCTCCTCCAGGCGCGGAGTGGTGCCGAGGAGCTCACCCATCCTGCGGGCCAGGTCCCTCATCTGGTGGCCGAGCAGGCCCTGGTCGAGCCCCTCCCTGGCGAGTACTCCGAGGTACGTCTCCACGCCGGCGCGCACCACGAAGAGGTGGCCGCCGTCGACCTCGATCATCGCGAGGCGCAGTTGCCCGGCGTATTTGGGGAACTGCTCGGCCACGGGCTGGGCCAGTGCCTGCAGGCCCGCCACCACGGCGGCGAAACGGTCCACGTCGTCGGGGTCGTCGGCGCCGTAGGAGGTGATGGCCTTGCCGTCGCTGGAGGCCACGAGGGCGAAGCGGATCTCCTGGATGCTCTCCACCAGATCGCGGAGCGCCCAGCTCACGTCGGTTCCCTGTTGCGTCATGTGGACTAGTCGCTCTCTTCAGTGCGGTGCTCTGTGGACTCACGTCCGGCGGTCGGCTCGTGTCCGGCAGCCGGCTCACGCCGCGCGGCCGGCTCACGTCCGGCCGTGGCGAAGGCGGCCAGGCCGGTGAAGGACTCGTCCGGCGGCACCGCGTGCGAGGCGGTGGCGGTGGACTCTTCCTCCCGGGCGGCCGACCTGGGCCTCTCGGACTCGGCTCGCCTGCGGCGCCGGGGCAGACCGCCGGGGGTGGTGTCCCCGGTCTCCTCCGGCTCCTCGGCCTGAGCCGGTTCCTCGGCCGGGGCCGAAACGGTGCCCGGCGCGACGGAAGCCTCAGCGACAGGAGCCGGCGCCGTGACGGCGGCGGGCAACTGGCTGAAGTACTTGTGAGGTACCACGATGACCACTGAGGTGCCGAGCCACGGAGAGTCCGCGAAGGTGACCCTGATGCCGTACCGGCGGGCCAGGGCTCCCACCACGCGCAGACCGAGGTGGGCGTCCTCGGACACCCCGCCGAGGCCGGGGCCGGGGGCCACCCCCTCCAGCGACTGGAGGGCCTCCTGCTTCTTCTCCTCGTTCAGGCCCTTGCCGGAGTCCTGGATCTCGATGCCGACGCCGTTGGGCACCTCCTTGCCGGAGACGATCACCGGCTCGGTGGGCGGCGAGTAGCGTGCCGCGTTGTCGAGCAGGTGGGCGAAGACCAACGTGAGGTGGTCCACCATGCCGCCGTCGACACCGAGTTCGGGCAGGTGCTGGACCTGGACGCGGTCGAAGTCCTTGATCCGGCCGATACCGCCGCGCACCACGCTGAGCAGGCGCTGGGGCCCCTGCCACTGGCGGCCGGGCCGGTCCGAGCCGCCGAGTACGCCGATGCTCGCGGCCAGCGAGTCGGCGGGGCCGAGCTGCTGGTCGAGCTCCATCAGACCCTGGGCGACGGAGGGCAGCCTGCCGTGTTCGCCCTGCATCTCGTGGAGCCGGCCGCGCAGCTTGCTGGTCAGTACGTGGATGCGGCTGCCGATGCTGATGACGGCCTGCTCGGCGGAGGTGGAGCGGTTGAACTCCTGCTCCACGCCGATGAGCGCCGTCCTGAGCACCTTGCGCAGTTGGGCCTGCAGGTCGACGCTGACCTCGGCGCACTGGTTGACGGAGGGCAGCACGTCGTCGATGGAGTCACCGGCCCGCAGCCGCTCCAGCGCCTCCGGCAGCTGCTGGTCGGCGAGCTGGGCGACGGCCGCGAGCTGCCGGTCGAGCTGCTCCTGCCAGGCCTGCGTCTGCTCGGCGATCCGCGCCTCGTAGGCCTTGGCCTGCTCGGCCAACTGGGCGTCGTACGTGGATCGTTCGGCGGCGTACTTTCGCTCCAGGCCGGCCACGTGCTGCTGCCACTGCTGGGAGTGTTCGGCCTGCGCGTTCCTGAACTCGCCTGCGCTGCGGCGCAGCTGGAGCTGGGAGCGGACGAGGAGTCGTACGGAGATGGCGCTCGCGGCCGTCGCCGCGACCCCGGAGACGATCGCGGGTATCTGGGTCGAGTCGGGTCCGGCGACCGCGGCGGCGACGGTTCCAGCGCCTAAGGCCAGGGGCATCAGCCACCAGCTGTACCAGGCGGCCGGTGCCCGCGCCTCCGGTGGCGGAGTGGCAAGTTCCATCTGCATCCTTCGAAGCAACACGATCGAACAGGGGGGAGAAGCTCGGGGCAGCACTCGTCGCGCGGTGATCCGCCCCGCGACGGGCATGCGTGGACAGCGAGCGACAAACGATTGCTGTCGCGTCAACTCGCCGCGCCTCAGGGAACCTTATCGGGTTTGATCTACCTCAGATCAACCTCACCGGCCCACTTCTGTGAAGCTTTGGCAACCCTCCGACCAGCTCGAATCAGTCGACAAATCCCTTTACTCATTGCCACGGCCGGAGGGCGCTGTGACGAAACCGGCGGGTACGACACGGATCACGCGGGCATGCATGTCATGATCACAGCACCCGAGTTGATCTTGAGGAGACCCACCGATGAGCGGCGTATCAGGTCCCCCCGCCTCGGCCCCGACCGCCTGCCCTTGATCGGACACGGACACCAACTGGCCCGACGTCCCCTGGAGTTCATGAACGCGCTGCGCGAACAGGGCAGCGTCGTGAAGATCCTGATAGGCCCCACCGCCGCCTATGTGGTCACCGACCCGGCCGTCACCCGCCGCGTGCTGGTGACGGAGGTCGACGCGTTCGCAAAGGGCGGCAAGATCATCGACGCGCTGCGGGTGTTCTTCGGCGACGGCCTCGCCACGATCGCCGACGGCGACCTGCACATGAAGCACCGGCGGCTGATGCAGCCGATGTTCAACAAGTCCCACATCGCCACCCGTGGCGACGTCATGATCAGCCACGTACGGACGGCGACCGAGGCCTGGGCGGCGGGGGTCGCGCGTGACACGTACGAGGACATGAACGACCTGACGCTGTCGACCTTCCTCGTGGCGCTCTTCGGTTCGGGCCTGCCGGGACATGTCGAGCAGGAGTTCCAGGGCCTCATGCCGGAGATCATGCGCGGCACGATCCGGCAGACCATCCTGCCCGGCTGGGTGACGAAACTGCCCCTGCCCGCGAACCGCGCGCACGAGCGGCGGGTCGCCCGGCTGCGAGCCCTCATCGATCAGGCCATCGACCATCACCGGGCCCAGCTGGCGTCCGCGGAGCAGCCGGCGCCGCCGCCCGGCTGCCCCGCCCATCAGGACGGCGCGCAGGCCGAGGGCACCGCGTCGCAGGCCGGTCTCTTCTCCACTCTCCTCACGGCCGACGACCCCGAGACGGGCCCTCTCTCCCGCCAGCAGCTCCAGGACGAGGCGATCACCCTCCTCACGGGCGCGATCGAGACCACCGGGACGACCCTGGCGTGGACCCTGTACGAGATCAGCCGCAACCCGGGAATCGAGCGGAAGCTGCACGCCGAGCTCGACGCCGTCTGCGGCGAACGCCCGCTGCGCCAGGAGGACCTGGGCTCCCTGCCGTACATGCGCAGTGTCCTCAAGGAGGCCATGCGCATGTACGGACCGGCTTGGCTCGTCACGCGAACCACCACACGGCCGGTCGTCCTCGACGGAGTCCCGATCCCCGAGGGCGCGGACGTCGTATACAGCCCGTACGTCCACCAGCACGACCCCGAGGTCTATGCGGACCCCGCTGCCTTCGACCCGGGCCGTTGGGAGCCCGAGCGTGCCAAGAGCATCAACCGCTCCTCGTTCCTCGCTTTCGGGGACGGCCGGCGCAAGTGCATCGGCGAGGAGTTCGCCTGGACCGAACTCCTCATCGTCCTGGCCACCGTCGTCCAACGCTGGCGGCTGACCCTCGCCTCCGCTCCCCCGCGCCCCCAGGCCATCGTCACGGTCAAGCCCGACAAGCTCTCGATGACACCGCAGCCGCGGGTCCCGACGAAGGCCCAGGAGCACGAGGAGCAGCCCGCCCCGTCCTGATGACGGTCACATCCCGGTGATGCGCTCCCGGCGCCCCGCATCCACGACCCCCAGCCCGGGCCCGGGAGCCAGCGCGAGCACACCCACCTTGCCCAGGTGGGTGTTGTTCTGGACCAGCCGGGCGGCCTCGGCCGTGTCGGTGAGGGGGTAGGTCTCGGTGAGGGCGGGGGTGAGGTGGCCGAGGTCCAGGAGGCGGCCGACGGCGGCCTGTTCGTGGAGGTTGGACCCGTGGCTGCCGATGACACGCTTGAGACGCATCCAGAGGTACCGGTTGTCGAACTCGTGCTGGTAGCCGGTGCTGGAGCCGCACGTCACCACCGACCCGCCGCGGCGGACGACGAAGACGGAGACGCCGAAGGTGGCCCGGCCGACGTGCTCGAAGACGATGTGCGGGTCCTCCCCGGTCGCGGCCCGGATCAGCTTGCCGAGCCGTTTGCCGACCACAGCGGGATCGGCGGGCGGCTCGCTGCCGCTGAGGCCGATCTCCTCCCGGTTGATCACGTGGTGGCAGCCGAGCCGGCGGGCGTACTCCGCCTTCTGCTCGCTGCTGACGACGCCGACGGCTATGCCCCCGCCGTTGCGGACGAGTTGGACCGCGTACGCGCCCAGGCCGCCCGCCGCTCCCCAGATCAGCACCACGTCGCCCTGGGTCATCCGGGCACCGCGGTCACTGACCAGCATGCGGTACGCCGTGCCCGCGCACAGCGGATTCGAGGCGGCCTCCTCCCAGGTCAAGTGGGCGGGTTTAGGGAGGAGTTGGCTGGTCCGGGCCACGGCGTAGTGGGCCAGCCCTCCGTAGTTGGTCTCGAAGCCCCACGCCAGCATGCCCGTGCCCAGCATGCCGTCGGCGTGGGTCGCCGGGTCCTCCTCGTCGACGTACACGGGGCTCACCACGACGTGGTCGCCGACCCGCCATCTGCGCACACCCGAACCCGTGCGCACGACGACGCCGGAGGCGTCCGAGCCGATGACGTGGAACGGCTGGTCGTGCCGGGCCGCCCAGCGGTCCTGGCGGCCGAAGTGCTTCAGGAAGCTGAAGGTCGGGATGGGTTCGAACATCGCCGACCAGACGGTGTTGTAGTTGATGCCGCTGGCCATGACGGCCACCAGCACCTCGTTCGGGGCGAGTTCGGGCATCGGCACCGCGCCGATGTGGATGGATTTCCGTACGTCCTTGTCGGCGACTCCGGTGAAGCTGTCGACGTCCTCCGCGCGCAGGTGCGCGGCGGTGAAGCGGTCGGGTGGGGGCAGGTGCTCCAGTTCGCTGCGGGCGGCTCCCGCGACGACTGCCTCGGCCAGGGCATCCATGGTGGTTCCTCCTTGAGGGGATCGACTCGGGTCAGGGGTCCGCTCGGGCCGAGGCCCGATCAGAGGTCGGCTCACGCCGAGGCCCGAGTCAGCTCAGGCCGAGGCCCGCCGCGAGCAGGGGCCACGACGCCTTGAACTCCTGTCGCCAGTACGGCCACGCGTGTGCTCCGCCGTTGTAGAAGTGCACCTGGGCCGGGATGCCCAGGGCGTCCAGCCGTTCGGTGAACCGGTGCGCCTGGGACCAGAGCGCGCCTTCGAGCACCGCGCCTTCGAGGTTGTCGAAGTCGCCGCCCGCCAGGCCGCTGCCCTGGGAGATGTACAGCCTGGTGCCCTTGAGGTTGGCGGCCTGGGCCGAGGGGTTGTGCCGGTTCCAGTTGTCCCGGTTGAGCAGCGGGCTCCCCCAGAGCGTCAGCGGCAGCAGTTGTTCCCGGGCGACGATCGCGTTGAGCACGGTCGGCATGCCGAAGGCCGTGGTGTCGAGAATCCCGCTGTACGAGGCAGCCGCGGTGAAGGTCCCGGGGTGCCGGGCGGCGAAGGCCAGGGCGCCGTACCCGCCGGTGGAGACACCGGCGACCACACGTTTCGTCCCCGCCCGGAACTTCTGCTGCAGCACCCCCATCAACTCGTCGACCTGGAATGTCTCGTAGTCCGGTGCGCCGGCGCTTCCGTAGTTCCACCAGTCGGTGGGGATGCCGGTGGGGCCGGACGACGGCATCACGGTGATGACGTTCTGGCCGGCGAGGAAGTCGACGACGTCCGTCTCCCTCGTCCAGGACGTGTAGTCGTCGTGCGCGCCCTGGAGCAGATAGAGCACGGGCCAGGTGCGGTCGGGCTGCGCGGCGTAGCCGGTCGGCAGGACCACCCGCACGGGCAGGGACGCGCCGACCGCCGGGGAGGCGACCGTGAGGTCGACGGTTCGGGCGTCGAGCCACTTCTCGGCGACGATCGTGGCGCCCGCGGCCACCGCGGCGGCGGGAGCGGCCGTCGCGGGTGGGGCGTTGAGCCCGACTCCCGCACCGAGCAGGGCCGTTGTCACCGCGAGCGCGGCACATCTCCGCTTACGAGTCATGGGGCAAGTCCCTTCAGGAGTCCCGCAGATCGCGTGTCAGCAGTGCGGCCAGCGTGTCGACGACCGGGGGGTCGAGCAGCGACAGATGGTGGCCGGGCAACGGAACGACGGTCAGATCGGCGCAGTGCGCGTCCCAGCCGAGCGTCGCGTCGCCGCGTTCGTAACGGGGGTCGTGGACGGTGTGCGGGGCGGTCTCGCTCGCCCGGTAGAGCAGAGTGCGGCCCGCGTATCCGCCGGGCCGGTGGCGCTCGCCGCTGCGCAGGTCCAGGTAGGAGGTCCGCTGGTGTTCGAGGACCGCTTCCGGCAGTTCGACGGTGTCCTGCAGCACCTTGACGACGAGGTCGATCCGTCCCGTGTCGTCGAGCCCGGCGAGTTCGTCGTAGGGCAGGTCGAGCGCGGTGCCGTAGGTGCGTTCCACGTACGCGGCGAAGTCCCGGAAGTGCCGCAGGGCCAGGTCGGTCGCGTTGAGGCTGGTGGGCAGGGGCAGTACCGAGTCGAGCAGGACCAGGGCGGGGACTCTGCCGTGCGGGGCGAGCAGCCGGGCCGCCTCCTGCGCGACCAGACCTCCGTACGACCAACCGCCAAGGATCCAGGGGCCTTTGGGCAGCTCCGCTCGTACTCTCCGGGCGAACTCCTCGGCCCGTCCCGGCACATCGTCGGGGTCGGGCTGCCGGTCGAAGCCGTACACCGGGCGGTCGCCGTCCAGGCGTTGGGCCAACCGGGCGTAGACATCGGCGGATCCGCCTGCGGCGTGGGCCAGGAAGAGGGGGATGCCGGGGCCGGTTCCCGGGAACGTGCGGAGAGGGGTCGGGGTGTCGGGCCGGGCTGCGGATGCTCCTCGTACGAGGGTGTCGGCGGCCGAACTCGCCGCCGTCCCCCGCTCTCTCGGATCGCCGGGCGTGGCCTGCCGTCCCGGATCACCGGCCGTCTCCGCTCCCCCGGTCTCCAGCAGTTCGGCCACGCCCCTCAGCGTTCCGCGTCTGAGCATCACTCCCGGCTCCACCTCGATGCCGAATTCCCGCTGCACCGCGACTCGTATCCGCACGGCCGTGAGGGAGTCCAGTCCGAGGTCGGTCAACGGGGTGTCGGGGTCGAGGCGTTCGGGGCTGTAGCCCATGACGGCGGCCACGCACAGCCGGAGCCGTTCGAGGGGACCGGCGGCCTGGTCGAGAGTCGCCGCTCGGGACGGTTCCTCGGCCGGCTCCTCCCCCGCCCAGAAGCGGCGGTGCCGCCAGCGGGGCGGCGGGACGTCCACGATGCGGCCCTCGGGATGCAGTCCCTCCCGCGGCTGGGCCACCCGTACGCCGTGGACGAGCAGCGTGGCCAGCGAGGTACGGAAGGCGAGCGCGTCGTCGGTGTCGCGCCGCAGGGTGGGCACGATCAGCGAGTCCCCGGCGCCGGCATCGCGCAGGGTGTCGGTCAGCGGGTGCAACTGCGTGGCGTGCGGGGCGACTTCGAGGAAGACGCGGTGTCCGTCCTCGGCGGCGGCGCGCACCGCCTGTGCGAAGCGGACGGGGTTGCGCAGGTTGGCCGCCCAGTACTCCGTGTCACAGGGCACGGTCTCGCGGGGATCACCGAGCGCGGTGGAGTAGCGGCGGCAGCGGGGCGCGGAGTGCCGGACCTCGCCCAGTTCCCACGCGAACTCCGGTAGCAGCGGCTCGACTTCGGGTGAGTGGCCCGCCCCCGACACACCCAGCGAACGGGCGAAGCCGCCGTTCTCGGTCACCCGGGCGACCAGCCCGGCCACGTCCTCGGCCGAGCCCGTGACCACGCACTGCGCGGGCGAGGAATGCACGGCCACTTCCAGCGAGCCGAACTCCCCTGCCAGCACAGGGATTTCGGCCGCCGGTAGCTCCACGACCGCCATGGCCCCGCCGGTCAGCCGGTCCAGCAGCCGGGAGCGTACGGCAACGATCCGGGCGCCCGTCGCCTGGTCCAGTGCGCCCGACACGACCGCCGCGGCGATCTCGCCCAGGGAGTGGC
>NZ_JAPWHT010000215.1:0-16870 GCF_027270795.1 Streptomyces sp. ActVer | reverse complement strand
GAGGGCGGCCCGGGACCACTGTCGGTGGCTGTGTCGGTGGTGCGTGCCAGGATGGATGTGTGCCGACCACCTCTTTCACCACGCCGTTCATCGGCCGCGAGGACGAACTCGCCCGCCTGACCCGGGTCCTGGACCGGGCCCGGGCCGGTGAGGCGCGTGCCGTGCTCGTCGCGGGGGACGCGGGAGTCGGCAAGACCCGGCTGCTCGCCGAGGCCGCGGGGCATGCCACCGAGGCCGGCACGACCGTTGTCACGGGGCACTGCGTGGACCTCGGTGACGTGGGTCTGCCCTATCTGCCGTTCACCGAGATCGTGGGTGTTCTCGCCGACGACGAGCGGTTCTCCGCCGCCCTGGCCTCGCATCCCGTGGTCGACCGGCTGCTCGGCGACGGCGGCGATGGCGCGGGGGACGCGGGCGGACGGCTGCAGTTGTTCGAGGGCATGGCGAGTCTGCTGACCGATCTCGCCGAGACCGCCCCGCTGCTGCTGGTCCTGGAGGACCTGCACTGGGCGGACCAGTCCTCCCGCGACCTGCTGCGCTTCCTGCTCAGCCGGGGGATCCTCCAGTCCCGGGTCCGCTCAAGAGGAGCGGACGCGGTCGCGGGTGGTGCGCCCGGTCAGCGGCTCGCGGTGTTCGCCTCGTACCGCGCCGACGACCTGCACCGCCGACACCCACTGCGTCCCCTGCTCGCCGAGCTCGTCCGGCTGCCCGTCGTCGAGCGGCTCGAACTGCGGCCGATGCCCGACGGCGAGGTGGCACGTCTCGTCCGTGCCCAGCAGGCCGCCCCGCTGCCCGACGCCACCGTCCGCCGTATCGTCGAGCGGGCCGAGGGCAACGCGTTCTACGCGGAGGAGTTGCTCGCCGCCACCTCCGAGACCATGCCAGGGGCGGCGGCCACCGTGCCGAGCGGGCTGGCCGACGTGCTGCTCATCCGCTTCGAGCAACTCGCGGCGACCGCCCAGCAGGTGCTGCGCACGGCAGCCGTCGCGGGGCGCCGCGTCGAGCACGACCTGCTGCGCGACACCGTCCAACTGCCCGAGGAGGAGCTGGAGTCGGCCCTGCGCGAGGCCGTCGGGCGGCAACTCCTCGTCCCCGGTGACGACGACACGTACTCCTTCCGGCACGCCCTGATCCGTGAGGCCGTCTACGCCGACCTGCTGCCGGGTGAACGGGTGCGCCTGCACCGGACGTTCGCCGGAGTGCTGGCCGGACGCGGCCACCGGGCCGAGAGCGCCGCGGAGCGCGCCCACCACTCCCGGGAGAGCCACGACCTGGCCGACGCGCTGGCCGCGTCGCTGGAGGCGGCCGACCACGCGGGCCGCGTCCGGGCTCCCGCCGAGGAACTGCGGCATCTGGAAGCCGCGCTCGACCTGTGGTCGGCGGTGCCACCCGACGCACGGCCCGACGGCTTCGACACGGTCACCCTGACGCTGCGCGCCTCCGCGGCCGCCGCGCACGCCGGTGAGACCCACCGGGCCGTCTCGCTGACGCGGTCCGCGCTCGCGAGGGTCGGTGACGACGAGGACTCCGAGCTGGCCGCCCGCGTCCGCTACACGCTCGCGGGCAACCTCATGCGCATCGACAACCTCGCGGCCGCGTTCACGTACAGCAACGAAGCGCTCGCGATGATCCCCGCCGATCCTCCGTCGCGCACCTGGGTGTGGGCCGCGGCCACGCATGTCATGGCGGCGACGTACATGGGCGAGGACGAGGCCGCCCACCGCGTGGCCCGCAAGGCACTGCGCATCGCCGAGGAACTCGACGTGTCCGACGCGCAGGCCGATCTGCTGATCTCCCTGGTCAGTCTCGAAGGGAGCAGCCGGCGCACCCCCGAGGGGCGGACCCGGCTGCGGGACGCGCGTGAGCTGGCCCGCCGTGCGGGCAACGCCTCCGTCGAGATGCGTGCGCTCTTCAACCTCTCCATCGGCTCGCACGAGTCCGGTGACCTGGACGAATGCCTGACCTGGCTCACCGAGGGGCTGGAGCGCGCGGGCCGCGCCGGGCTCCTCTCGTCTCCGTACCCGGTGGAGATGCGCTATCTGCGCTCCCTGATGCTCTACACCCTGGGCCAGTGGGACGAGTGCCTCCGGGCCGCGGAGACCGAGCTCGACGGGCTGCCGACGGCGGGCAGGTACGCGATCGGGCCCGCCCTGTCCGTGGCCCTGGCACGCGGCGACCAGCATGCCGTCGAGCGGGCCCGGGCCCTGCTCGACGGGCCGTTCGACTGGATGGCCACCCTCGTCGCGGGCCTCCTCCTGACCGACGCCGCGGTGCTGCGACACGACGCGGAGGAGGCCCTCGAACAGTTCCGTACGACGCTTGCCGCTCTCATCGACGACGTCGGCACCACGCCCCATGTGGCCGTACGGCTCGCGGCCCTCGCCCTGACCGCCATCGGGGACGCGGTCGTGGAGTCCCGGCGGACCGGCGACGAGGAGGGGGCCGACCGCTGGACGGAGACCGGGACGGAGCTGGTGGAGCTGGCCCGGATCACGGCGAACAAGGGCGAGGACGATACCCCGCAGGGCCCCGAAGGGCTGGCGTGGCTGGCGCGCGCCGAGGCGGAGTGGGCGCGGGCCTGTGCCCGGCCGGACGGCGGACCGGGCGTCGAACTGAGCGTCGGGGCCTGGGAGAAGGCCGTCGCGGCGTTCGGCTACGGGGACGTCTATGAGCAGGCCCGCTGCCAACTGCGCCTGGCGGAGGCCCTGTTGGTGGCGGAGCGGCGTGACGAGGCGGCCGCGCACGCGCGTACCGCGCGCGACACGGCCGTCCGGCTCGGCGCCGTTCCACTGCTCGACGAGGTCGAGCGGCTGATCCGCCGGGGCCGCCTCGCGGAGATCCCGTCCACGGCCGAGCGGGCACCCGTGCTGACGGCACGCGAGAACGACGTCCTGCTCCTCCTCTCCCGCGGCCGCACCAACCGCCAGATCGGCGAGGAGCTCTTCATCAGCGGGAAGACGGCGAGCGTGCACGTCTCCAACATCCTTGCCAAGCTGGGCGCCGCCAGCCGCACGGAGGCCGTGGCGATCGCCTACCGCGAGGGGTTGGTCGAGCCGGAGCCGTCCGCTTCCGGGTGATCACCGAAGAGGCGTCGGCGCCGGAGAGTGGCCGTCTGCCGCGGGGGCAGCGCCTCTCGCGCCGCCCGCCGACCGGCGCTCAGGACTCGGTCTTCTGGAGGACCGGCTCGATGGCCCGGTCCGCGACCAGCGGGTCCGGGGCCGTGTCCCCGCTGTGGTGCTTGGCCCGTTGGATCTGTTCGTAGACGTGGGCGCGCAGTTCGGCGAAGCGGGGGCTGGAGCGGGTGTGCAACTGGTCGCGCTCGTCGGGGAGGTCGATGGTGAGGTCCTCCTGCACGACGGTCGGGGACTTGGAGAGGATCAGGGTGCGCTGGCCGAGGTAGACCGCCTCGTCGATGTCGTGGGTGACGAACATGACGGTGACGCCGAGTTCGTGCCACAACTTCCGGATGAGGTCCTCCAGTTCGGCGCGGGTCTGCGCGTCGACCGCCGCGAACGGCTCGTCCATGAGCAGCACCTTCGGCTCGTACGCGACGGCGCGGGCGATGGCGACGCGCTGCTGCATACCTCCCGAGAGCTGCCAGGGGTACGCCTCGTGGGCGTCGGAGAGGCCGACCACCTCCAGGGCATGGTCCACCAACTCCCGCTCGCGCGCCTTGCCGAGCTTCTTGCGGCGCAGCGGCAGGGCGACATTGTCGCGCACGTTCATCCAGGCGAACAGCGAGCGGCCGTACTCCTGGAAGACGACCGCCATGCCGGGCGGCGGTCCGGCGACCGGGCGGCCGTCGAGACGAACCTCGCCGCGGGTGGGGGCGAGCAGGCCGGCCATGCACTTCAGCAGGGTGGTCTTGCCGCAGCCCGACGGGCCGACCAGGCACACCAGTTCGCCCTCGGCTATGTGGAAGGTGAGGTTACGCAGCGCCTCGACGTTGCGGTGCCGACCGGTGTAGATCTTCTGCAGGTCCTGTACGTCGAGCATCGACGTCTCCTTTTCAGGGGTGCGTCAGGGGGTGCGTCAAGGATTGCGCTGCGCGCGGCGCAGACCGTGGTACCAGGCCAGGGCCCGGTTCTCGGCGAACCGGAAGAGCAGGGACAGGAGGAAGCCGAGGATGCCGAGCAGCAGGACGCCGCTCCACATCTCGGGGATGGCGAAGGACCGCTGGAACTGCACGATGGTGAAGCCCAGTCCGTTGCTGGCGGCGAACATCTCGCTGATGACCATGAGGATGATCCCGATCGACAGGGCCTGGCGCATGCCCGTGACGATCTGGGGGCTCGCCGCGCGCAGCACGAGATGCCGCAGGCGCGCGACGCCGGTGATGCCGTAGGAGCGGCAGGTGTCGCCGAGCACCTCGTCGACCGCGCGGACGCCTTCGACGGTGTTGAGCAGGATCGGCCACATGCAGCCGCTGACGATGACGAGCACCTTCATGGTGTCGCCGATGCCGGCGAACAGCATGATCACCGGGATGAGCACGGGCGGCGGGATGGCCCGGAAGAGTTCGAGGACCGGTTCCAGGACGTCCCGTACGGCCCGCCGCATACCGACGACCAGGCCGAGCCCCACTCCGACGACCACGGCGAGGAGGTAGCCGGCCGCGAGGCGCAGCAGGCTGGGGACGACGTCCGACAGCAGCCGGTCCGCCGTCCAGACCTTCCCGAAGCTGTCGAGGATGGTGGCCAGGGGCGGGAAGTAGAAGTCGGCGCTGCCGGCGGTGGCGAACCACCACACGGCGAAGAGGACGGCGGGCAGGCCCAGTACCAGCAGCCCGCGTCGCAGGACGGAGAGGGCGGTCATGCGATCGCCTCCCTGCGCACGGACTGGTGCCAGTGCAGTACCCGTCGTTCGACCGCCCGTGCCGCCAGGTTGACGGCGACGCCGAGCAGGCCGGTGACCAGGACGAGGGCGTAGACCTCAGGTACGGCTCCGGACACCTGCGCGACGGCGATCTCGTGGCCGAGACCGGGGGCCCCGATGACGAGTTCGGCGGTGATGGTGAGGATGAGCGCCACGGTGGCGGCCAGCCGTACCCCCGTCATCACGTACGGCAGCGCGGTCGGCCACAGGACGTGGCGGACCCGGCCCCAGGTGCCGAACCGATAGCTGCGGGCGGTGTCCTCGGCGACCGGGTCGACGTCCTGCATACCGGCCAGGACCTGGACGATCACCTGCCAGAAGGAGGCGTACACCACGAGCAGCAGCTTCGACCTGAGGTCGGTGCCGTAGAGCAGGACCGCGACGGGGATCAGGGCCACGGACGGGATGGGGCGCAGGAACTCGATGGTGGAGGCGGTCACCGCGCGCAGTACGGGCACGGAGCCGATGACCACTCCGGCTGTGACGCCCGCCACGACGGCGACGGCCAGCCCCAGGCCCCATCCGGTCAGGGTGTCGCCGAGCGCGGTCCAGAACGTCGGCTCGGCGAGCAGGGTCCCCAGGGTGCGGACGGTTTCCGAGGCGGGCGGCAGGTAGTCGGCCGACACCAGACCGGTGTGCGGCAGCACTTCGAGCACCGCGACCAGTCCGGCGAGACCGGCGAGGCCGCGCAGAACCGCGACCGGAAGCGGACCGCGCCGCGCGGGTGCCCCGCCGGGACCGGAGTCGGTCCCGGCGGGCTCCGCGAGTACGGGGGTGAGACCGGGGCTGGTCATGAGAACAGCGCGTTCAGGTCGGGCTTCTTGTCGCCGAAGATGCCGTCCTCCTCGCCGAGGGCGGCCAGCTTCTCCAGGGAGGCCATGTCGACCTCGGCCGGCCAGCTGGGCAGGATGAGCTTGTCGAGCACGTCGCCACTGATCTTGGTGTAGGTGGTGAGGATCTGGCGCGCCTCGTCCGGGTGTTCGGAGGCGTAGGTCAGTGATTCGGCCATCGCCTCGCTGAACTTCTTCACGAGATCCGGGTTCTCCTGCATCACCTTGGCCGAGGTGAAGTACGTGGCCACGGTGAGCTTCGGGTCGGTCTCGGCGAAGGGCGAGGCGATGACCCGGGCGCCCTGTCCCTTGGCGATCGTTGTCGCGGGCTCGCCCATCCAGGCCGCGTCCACCTGCCCGCCGTCCAGGGCAGCGGGCATCTGGTCGAACGGTATCTCGACGAACTTGACTTTGGACGGGTCGCCGCCGGCCTTGCGGACCGACTCGCGGACCGTCGTGTCCCCGATGTTCTGCAGGGTGTTGACCGCCACCGTCTTTCCGGCGAGGTCCTTGGCCGACTTGATCGAGCTGTCCTTCTTGACCGCGACGCCGGTGACGTCGGCGCCGATCTTGCCGTTGGAGGCCGCTCCGTTGACCACCGACTTGACCGGTACACCCTTGGTCTGGGCGAGCATCAGCGAGGTGGTGTTGCTGAAGCCGAACTGGAACTGGCCGCTCACCACACCCGGGATGATCGCCGCGCCGCCCTGGGCGCTCTCCATCTTCAGCTTGATGCCCCGGCTGCTGAAGAAGCCCTTCTTGTCGCCCAGATAGAGCGGTGCCACATCGACGATCGGGATGATGCCGACCTTGACCTCCGTGGTCTTGCCTCCGCCGGAGGGCGCCGAAGCGCCGCTCGAAGAGGACGAGGACCCGCATCCGGCCGCGCCTGCGACCGTGACCACGGCTATGGCTAGCCCGAGAATGCGCCTTTGCATGGGCTCCTCCTGACGGAAACACCTGTGGTGGCGTGCACACCCCGCCCGGACCGGAGAGGTCAAGCGGGTCGACCGGAGAACCGCGGACTTCCGACGACGAGGCAGCGGAGCGGGGAGTAGCTACCGCTGCCTCGCCGAGACCCGTCGGCCCTTCGACCCGTGGACCCGTGGACCGATCCAGACGTTGTGCACTTTCTTGACGGCCGCAATCTACACACCTATGTTCGCTCTGTCAGCACCCCGGACAAGGGAGGTTGCAAGGTGAGCGGCCGTACCCTTTCCGACGTGCACGACGAGACTCCACAGGCGGCCACGGACTTCCCCGACGGACCGCAGCTGCGCCCCCAGTCGCTGATGTTCGCCTTCTTCGGCGGCCATGTTCTGGAGGAGGGGCCGCTGTGCGTGTACTCAGGCAGCGTCATCGAGGTGCTGGCGCGTGCCGGGGTCGGGGAGCAGGCGGTGCGGTCCACGCTGACCCGGATGGTCAACCGCGGTCTGCTGCAACGTCAGCGGGAGGGCCGCCGGATGTACTTCGGCCTGACCCCGGAGGCGACGGAGATCCTGTGGAACGGCAAGAAGCGGCTCTGGGACACCGGCGCCGTCAACGACGACTGGGACGGCACCTGGACGCTGCTCGGGTTCTCGCTGCCCGAGTCCTGGCAGCGCCAGCGGCACGATCTGCGCTCCCGGCTGACCTGGTCGGGCTTCGGCCCCCTCTACAGCGGGCTGTGGATCGCGCCCGGCGACTTCGACGTGTCCGCGCTGGTCTCCGAGCTCGGGCTCGCGGCCCACGTCAAGATCTTCCATGCCACGGCCGACGACGCCACCGACATCGGTCTGATGATCCGTGACACCTGGGACCTGGACGGCGTCGGCGCCCGGTACGCCGACTTCGACAAGCGCTGGACAGACTGGCTCGGCTCCGGCTCCGGCTCCGGCTCCGGCTCCGGAGACCCTCTCGGGACCCGGTTGCGCCTGACCAGCGAGTGGCTCCGGATCATCCGCACGGACCCGCGGCTGCCCGCCCGGCACCTGCCCGCCGACTGGCCGGCCCGGTCGGCCCACGACACCTTCCACCGCATCGCGGAACAGACCGAGGGCCCCGCCCGCCGGATGGCCGCCCGCCTCATGGAGACCACCCCGCTGCGACCGTCCTGACCCGGCGGGAAGCCGACAGGGAGACGAGCGGGAAACCGGCGGCGGCCCGCGACACCCGGGCGGTGCGGCTGCGAGGTCCCGTGGATGGCGGTGTCATGGAGACATGCCCACGCAGGGCCGAGCCGCCGTTTGTGGACCGGAGGACCGGTTACACGGACGGGACGGCGCGCATCCGCACAAGAAAAGGTGGCTGGTCATGACGCCTGGCACGCATCTCGCTCTGACGCTCACACTCAGCGGCGGCACGGCCGCCGACGCACGGACGGTCGTCCACACCCTCGAATCCGCCTTCGGAACGGCGGAAGACATGCCCGGGGACGGGAGCGCCACTGTCTACACGGCCGCGTTCGACAACGACGTGCCGGTCGGTTCCGGTGTGACACCGCCGACCGCGCCGCCGCTCTCCGCGCCCGTGACCGTCACCCTCCAGGGCAGCCCCGAGGCGGTACGGCGGGCCGACGAAACCCTCACCTCCGTCTTCACCGTGCACGAGGAGGGCATGGTCTCCGGCGACCAGGAGCAGGAATGGCAGCTGCGGCTGGAGCCGTAGAGCCGCCTTCGACTCCGCGCCGAACCGATGCCTCAGACGCCGAGGCGCAGCGCCCGCATCTGCTCGTCGAGCGGGCACAGCCCGACGTCCTCGCGGCGCTCGTCGAGGGTCCGGGGCTGACGGACCGGATACGGACGGAAGGTCGCGGGGTCCACACGGGTGCCGTAGAACTGCGGCTGGCCGAGTTCGACGGCGCAGTGGTCGGCGATGTACGCGTGGTGCGGCGCGGGACAGCGTCCGTCCGCCGTGGCCTGGGCGATCAGGTCGCGGCAGGTGAGCTGGAAGTCGAGATCGGGAGCGTGCAGGAGGATCATCAGCGCCGCCGTCGAGGCGGGCGCGCCGACCAGGTCGGCGGTCGGCCAGGCGTGACGCTTGACGATGGTCTTCAGCGCTTCGGCGTTGCCCCTGCGGCACTCGGTGATACGGCGGCGCGCGACCTGCGTGGGACTGCGGTGTGCCGCCCGCGTGACTCTCTGGTCCTCGTCGGCCCTGCGGACCAGTTCGTGGGCGAGGGCGGCCGCGAGCGCCGGCACCACGACCGGACGCACTTCCCGCACCTCGTCGTGTTTCTCGTCGTGGCTGCGCCCCGCGCCGTCCTCCCCCGTCGCGTCATGCACTCGCCCCGCGTGCCCGTCCCGGCACGGGTGCCCCGGCTCACCCGGGGCACCCGCCGGCTCCGTGGGCCCGTCGCGACCCGGAAGGGGGGCGACCCCCGTACGCCCCTCCCGTGCCGTGTCGTGCGCGACGTGGCCCGGCATGCCGGAACCGCTCATGACGCCCCCTGGATTCCCAATGAGAACCACACCCGCTTCCCCGTCTCGCCGGGGTCGGGCGGTGCGATGCCCCAGTCGTCGACCAGCGCGGCCACGATGGCGAGCCCGCGTCCGGACTCGTCGGCGTCGTCCGCCGTGCAGTGGCGCGGCAGGTCGGGCGAGTGGTCGGCGACCGTCACCCGCGCTTCGGGGCCGGTGCACTCGACGCTGACGGTGACCATGTCACCGGCGTCGGGGCTGCCGTGCCTGACGGCGTTGGCGAACAGTTCGTCGGTGGCCAGGACCGCGTTGTCGAGCCGCTCGGCCGACAACCGCAGGTACGACAACTGCTCGGCGACCATGCGCCGTACGCCTAAGGCGCGCGAGGGCTGCGCGGGGACCACGATGCGAAGGACACGAGCCGCGCTCACGGAGACGGGCTCGGCCGGAGCCGCGGACGCGACCGGGGTGGTCTGGGCTCTCTCGCCGGCCCAGGGCCGACCGGTGGGCGAGTCACGGTCCGCGCCGCGCGTCAGCGAGGGTGACGGCCGACGGCGGTGCGCCCTGGATGCCGTCATCGTGCCTCCTTCATCTGCAGCACGGGTGGGGGACGGTCTCGGTGGCTGCTCGTGCAGCCAACCGGCCGGAGCAGCGGCGGACCAGGGGGTACGGGGGTTGTCCGGTTGCAGGCGCGTAGTGGCGTGGCATGTATGTTCGAAAGCGTGAGCGACGTGAGCGAAGGCCAGGCCATCGACAGCGGGCAGGGTGCCCGCGGCTGGTCCGGCGTGAGCGGCAAGCGCGTGCTCGTCACCGGCGGTACACGAGGGCTGGGCGAGCAGATCGTGCGGCTGCTGGCCGCCGAGGGCGCCCGGGTGGCGACGTGTGCCCGTACCGCACGGGACTTGGAGACGCTGAGAAGCACGGTCGACGCCGCGGCGCCCGACGGGTTGTTCACCCGAGCCCTCGATGTCACCGAACCGAAGCGGCTGGAGGCGTTCGTCACGGCCTCGGCCGATCGTTTCGGGGGCCTGGACGGTGTGGTGGCCTGTGTGGGCGGTTCCCGCGGGCGCGGCCTCGAACAGACGGACGCCGGGGACTGGGCCGCGACCTGGGAGCTGAACGTCGGACACACCGCGCGGCTGGTACGGGCCGCCGTCCCTTATCTGCGTACGGCGGGCGGTGGCTCGGTCGTCGTCATCTCGTCGATATCCGGCTGGAAGCCGGGACCCGACGCACAGTACGGAACCGCGAAGTCCGCGCAGATCCATCTGGCCGCCTCGCTCGCCCGCGAACTCGGCCCGGACGGGATCCGGGTGAACGCCGTCTCGCCGGGGTCGATGCTCATCCCCGGCCGGCGCTGGGACCGGATGCGGAGGGACGAACCCGAGGCCTTCGCCGCGTTCGCGGCGGCCGAGCTGCCGGGCGGAGAGCCGGTCGCGCCGCACGAGGTCGCGCGCGTGGTGGCGTTCCTGCTGTCGGACTGGTCGAGCGGGATCTCCGGGGCCAACCTGCCCGTCGACCGCGCCCAGAACGCGCCCTCCCCCGACGGTTACTAAGTCGTCGAGAGGGCCGATCGAGCTACGGCCGGCCGTCATGCCACCGCCCCCAGCACCGGTCGGGACCTTCGCTCGAACTCCTGGACCAGCGGCTCGTGGCGGCGGGGCTCCAGCCTCTTACGGAAGTCGCGCAGGGCCTGGATGGACCGCTCGCTGTGCACCGTACTGAGCGTGTCCAGCGCCTTGGTCGCCGTACCGATCGCCTCGTCGAGGCGGTTCTGCTGGAGGTGTGCGGTCGCCAGTACGGAACGGCTGATGGCCTGGCGCCTGCGCCGGTCGGCGTTGGCGTCGACCGACTCACCGGCCGTGCGCTCCGCCTGCGCGGCCAGGCCGAGGTCGCGGAAGCACAGGGCGGATTCGGCCTGCAGGTAGTGGTGGTCGAGGAAACGCACCCACACGGACTCCTGCGCGGCTCCCCGGCTCGCGTCCAGTTGCTGTTCCGCGAGCCTCAGCGCCTCGGACGTCTCACCGGAGCGGCCCCGCGCCGCGTGTCCGCGCGCCGACATGGCGTACAGGCGCATCAGGCCGAGCGGGCTGCCCGAGTCCTTCGCGGTCGCGATGCCGGCCCTCGCCAGCGCCACGCCCTCGTCCGGGCGGCCGAGGTTGGTGGCGAGGTGGGAGAGACCGGCCAGGATCTGCCCGCCCAGGACGCGGTCGCGGCCCTCGGCACAGAGCCGCAGCGCCTGGGTCATGTAGCGCTGCGCGAGCCCGTACTCCCCCGCGTCGTACGAGCTCCAGCCGGCCATCGCGGCGAGGCGGGCGGCCGCCGCGTACAGCAGGCGCTGCTGGTGCGGGGGTGTGCCGCGGCGCTGGAGCATGGGCACGACCTCGGTGCACAGGTAGTGCACGATGCTGGTGCGCACTCCCCCGCCGCCGAAGTGGTTGTCCATCTGGTCGAACATGCTGATCATGGCGTGGACCTGCTCGACGGGCCCGCCGTCGGTGACCGGTGCGAGCCGCGCGACGTCGTGATTCCCGGCGTGCTCCACCAGCCAGAGCAGCCAATCGCGCTGAGGGTTCGACAGGGCGCCTGCGACGAAGGGGACCGCGCCGAGGAGGCTACGGCGGGAGATGTCGGTGGAACCCAGTTCGGCCAAGGTGTGCAAGGTGTCTGCCAGGTCTTCGCGGTACACGAGTGCCCTGCCGACGACCGGGCGTTGCTGGTCGGGCAGAAAGCCGAGGTCCGTCGGCGAGACGGCGTGGCCGAGTCGCCCGGACAGGACGGCGGCGATCAACTCCGGTGTGTTGCCCCGGGGTTGCTGGCCGTTGAGCCAGCGGGTGACCGACGCCTTGTCGTAGTTCGAGTCCGCGCCCTGTCTGCGCCCCAGTTCGTTGACCCGCAGGGCGAGCGAGGCATACGAGCAGCCGGCGTCTCTGAGGGCGGCCGCCAGCGCCTTGTTGGCCCCGGCGGGACCCTTGCCCGGGCTCCTCGATTGTCCGTCGGTCACGGTGGCCATCCAGGTGTCGCATCGCGGTGCTGCGGTCTGCCCTCCCTGCCGGGGCGTCAAGTCCGGGAAGGCGATGCGCTGTTGTGCGCCGTCGCCGCCGGACTGTGCGGCAGGTCACTCGATCACTATGATGGCCGACATACACAACCCGCAACAAGCGTTCTGATAATTTCAGAACGATCCTCATCGCTCTGTCTGTGTCAGCGACCTCGTGGCACACTGCACGCTGTGACGGCCGTTCCGGGAGGTAGGACGTGAGCGACAACCGCTCGGGCGGCAGTGCACCGACCGTTCTGCGGATGGTTCTCGGCAAGCGGCTCCGGCACCTGCGGGAACAGGCCGGAGTCTCCTTCGAGGACGCCGCGCGGGCCATCGAGGTCACTCCTCTGACGGTCCGCCGGATAGAAAAGGCCGAGGTCGGCCTCCGTATCCCCTACGTGAGGGAGTTGCTGCACACCTACGGAGTCCCGGAGTCCGAGGTCGAGGACTTCCTCTCCATGGCCAGGGAGGCCAACCAGCCCGGCTGGTGGTACTCGTACCGCGACGTGCTGCCCGACTGGTTCAGCGCCTACGTGAGCCTGGAGAGCGAAGCCAGCGTCATCCGTCTCTACGAACCCCACTACGTCCCGGGCCTGTTGCAGACGCACGACTACGCGGCCGCGCTCATGCACATCGGCTTTCCCAACGAGACGAAGGAGGACATCGACCGCCGTGTCGCCCTGCGCCTCAAGCGCCAGGACCTGCTCACGAAATCCGAGGCACCGGCCGTATGGGCCGTCCTGGACGAGACGGTGCTGCGCCGACCGGTGGGCGGGGCCGAGGTGATGCGGGCCCAGATCGACCGGCTGAACGAGGCCCTGGACATGCCGAAGGTCCGGATCCAGATACTCCGCTACTCCGTGGGAGCCCATCCGGGCGCGTTCGGCCCCTTCCACCACTTCCGCTTCGGTTTCTCCGAACTCCCCGATGTCGTCTACACCGAGAGCCTCGTCGGCTCGGTCTATGTCGACCAGCCGGCCGACGTCGTGACGTACCTCGAAGTAATGGACCGGATGTCCGTGCAGGCGGAGCCGGTCGCTCGGACCAGGGCCATCCTGGCTGAACTGCGTAAGGAGTTGTGAGCCATGACTTCCATGGACCCCATCCACAGCGGAATGCCCGCCATCGATCTGGGAACCGAGGGCTGGCACAAGCCCTGGAGCGGCACCAACGGCGGCAGCTGTGTCGAGGCCAAGCGACTGCCCGACGGCAGCGTCGCGTTCCGCCAGTCCAAGGACCCGGACGGGCCCGCGCTGATCTACACCCGGGAAGAGATGATCTCGTTCCTGGAGGGCGCGAAGTCCGGCCAGGCCGACTTCCTCGTCGCCTGACGCTCCGCTGAACTCCCGCGTCGCGAGCCCGCGCTCCGACGCCCTCGCCCGCCCGGTCGGGGCGGCACCACTACGCCCGCACAACCATCCACCACTACAGCCGCACAACCGGACAACCCGCACGCGCACTCCCGCCGTGCGGGTCGCCCGGCCACACTGGGAGAGCCGGTCGTCCTGGAGGGAGTGGTATGCGCACGCTCCATGAGGCCGTCGACCGGTGCCGGACACTGGTCGTCGAGGGCCCCGACGGCATCGCCAGAAGCGGGCTGCTCGCCGAACTGGTCCGCAACGGATTCACGATCAGACGCTCGCGGGATCAGCTGCACCACGTGGACCCGACCCGTCCGTACCGCGAACTCCTCGCCGCCCCCGGCCGCCTGGCGGTCGACGGCGGCATCGTCCACGAACTCGTCTACGGGCCGCTGCGCCGCGGACACTCCCGGGTGACCTGGATCCAGGCGCTCGACTTCGCCGAGTCCGTGGCCGAGCGCGACGGCGCCCTTTTCCATCTGACGGACTCCGGACGCCGCCCGGACACCGAGGTGGCCGACGCCTACCGCCGGGTGTTCCGCACCCTCTCCCAGCACGTCCCGGTCGTCACTCTGGACATCGGCGGCCCCGGCCCTCCCATCCGTGCGCCATCCGCTCCCGATCTTCAACTGGGGCGATGCAAAGGGCAGTTGACGGTAGGTTGGAAACAGACCGCGTGACGCACGGCAGGAGATCTCGCATGGCAGACGGCCAGTCCACTCCCGACCAGGACGCTTTGTCCAAGATCGACACCACGGTGCCGCATTCGGCCCGCATCTGGAACTACTGGATGGGCGGCAAGGACAACTACGAGGTCGACCGGGAGGCGGGCGACGCCTACCGCGAGATCGCCCCGAACATCGAGACGATGGCCCGCGCCTCCCGCGGCTATCTGATCCGTACCGTGACGTTCGTCGCCGGTGAGCTGGGCATCCGCCAGTTCCTGGACATCGGCACGGGCCTGCCCACGTACGACAACACCCACCAGGTCGCCCAGCGCGTGGCGCCCGAGTCGCGGATCGTCTACGTGGACAACGACCCGCTGGTGCTGCGGCACGCCCAGGCGCTGCTCACCAGCACCCCCGAGGGCGTCACCGACTACATCGACGCGGACCTGCACGAGCCCGAGAAGATCATCGAGGCCGCGGGCAAGATCCTCGACTTCAGCAAGCCCGTCGCGCTGATGCTCATGGGCATCCTGGGCCACATCCAGGACTACGAAGAGGCCCAGTCGATCGTCCGCCGTCTCCAGGCCGCCCTGCCGTCGGGCAGTTACTTCGTGCACTACGACAGCACCGACACGGACGCCGAACTCAAGCGGGCCCAGGAGGGTTACGACGACACGGGCGCCGTCCCGTACGTGCTGCGCAGCCCTCGGGAGATCTCCGTCTACTACGACGGTCTGGAACTGCTGGAGCCCGGCATCGTCTCCTGCCCGCTGTGGCGCCCCGAGCCGGGCACCACTCCGGAGGCCACGGATGTGTACGGGGGCGTCGCGCGCAAGTCCTGAGCCCGCTGGGCCCTGGCGCCCCCCGTTGGCGCCAGGGCCGATCCCGGATCCGGCCGGTCAGGTCCGCGCGGCCGGCTCGATGTTCTGGTTGAGCCGGAACAGGTTGCCCGGGTCGTACTCGGCCTTGATCCGGGCCAGCCGGGCGTAGTTGTCGCGGTAGCTGGCCCGTACGCGCTCCTGGCCCTCGTCCATCATCATGTTCACGTAGGCTCCGCCCGCCGAGTACGGGTGGAGGGCCTCGAAGTAGTCGACGGTCCACCGCTTGATGTCGTCGGCGTTGGCCGGGTCGGGGTCCACACCCGCGAAGACGGACGCCCAGCGTGCGTCGCGGTAGCTCCAGGCCGTGTCCGTCGGGGCGTGGTCGTGGACGGCGCCGTCGATCGGGTACAGGTGCATGGTCGACTTCATGGTGGGCAGTTCGGCGCCGAACTTGGCGTGCAGGTCGATCGCCTCGGCGGGGATCTCGTTGACGAAGTCGGCGCGCCAGTACCACTGGTCACCGGGCGGATAGAGGCCGTCGAAGGCGCCCTGGATCATGGGGTGCGGCATCGGCGCGGGGCCGTGCAGCATCGGTTCCGGCAAAGCGTCGAGCAGAGGCGCCATCGCGCGGGCCGCCGCGTCCGTGTCCTCTCCGGCGTAGCACCACACGACACCGCAGGCCTTGCGTCCGTGGAGTTCCTCGGGGAACGGCGGGGCGGGCGGGACGGCGCCGATCAGGAAGAAACCGTTGAGTTCGCGGGGCGCGTGCGGGATGAAGTCGCGGTAGGCGGCGAGTACTTCGGCGCACTGTTCGACGGGCCAGAACGTGGGACCCGCGACGACCGTTCCCACCTCGTGCAGCCGGAACAGGAACGAGGTGACGACGCCGAAGTTGCCGCCTCCGCCGCGGATCGCCCAGAACAGGTCCGGGTTCTCGTCGGCGCTCGCGCGCACGTGCCGGCCGTCGGCCAGGACGAGCTCGGCCTCCAGGAGGTTGTCGATGGCCAGCCCGCACTTGCGGGTGAGATGACCGAGGCCGCCGCCCAGCGTGAGGCCCCCGACGCCGGTCGTGGAGATGATGCCGCTCGGGGTGGCCAGACCGTGCGCGTTGGTTGCCTGGTCCACTTCGCCCCAGACGCAGCCGCCGCCGACGCGGACCGTCCTGGCCTCCGGGTCGACCTCGATGTCCTTGAGCGGGGACAGGTCGACGACCACGCCACCGTCACAGGTCCCGAGTCCCGCCCCGTGGTGCCCGCCGCCGCGTACGGCGAGCGGCAGCTCGTGGGCGCGGGCGAAGCCGACGGCGTGCGTGACGTCCTCGGCGCTCGTACAGCGCGCCACCAGGGCGGGGCTGCGCTCGATCATCGCGTTGTAGACGGGCCGGGCCTCCTCGTAGCCGGAGTCGTCCGGCCCGATCAACTGGCCCTTGAACTGGGTGAGTTCCTGCCGGGCCGCTTGTGCTGGTGTGACGGACATGTGCATCCCCCGATCCGGGACCCGGCTTCCGGGCCCCCTTCCATGGGCCTGTTTCTAGTCCCGTCCCCCGTGCGCAGATATCCGTGCCGGTCACTCACCTCGGCGTCGGCGGCTACCTAGGTCTCGCGTCCGGGCACCAGTCCCAGCTCCGTGGCGCGGGCCGCGGCCTGCCGACGGGTCCGGGCACCGAGCTTGTCCAGTACGGCGGACACGTGGTTGTCGACCGTACGGACCGACACCACGAGCCGCTCGGCGATCTCGGGGTTCGTCAGTCCCTGGGCCAGCAGCCGCATCACCTGGAGCTGGCGCTCGGTGAGGCCCGCGGGGCTGTCGCGGGTCGCGGCGAGCGGGCCGCGCGGGATGTGGCGCACGCCGAGCTGCCGCAGTTCGCCGCGGAC